>CAZXYG010000005.1:26972-27687 GCA_964644885.1 uncultured Rickettsiales bacterium | reverse complement strand
TCGTAAGCGGAGAGACTTTCCAGGAAGCGCATGCCAAGCAGGGGGTGGCTCATCGGTGCCTCATTGACCGAAGCGGGCATATCCCGGCGGATAATGGAACCGATGCGTATTTCCTCAAGTCGCACCGGTGCGCCGCGTGCCGTACCATTGGCCGTCTGGTAGAAGGAAGTGAAAGAGAGCCGGTTAAGGTCAAAGCCGAGCCGTGTAGCCGCTTCCGGCGTCAGCACGATATCGGAGGCGCCGGTATCGAGCATGAAGCGCACCGGTTTTCCATTGACCCCAGCATCGATGTAAAAATGACCGTCATCGGCCGCGCGGAACGTCACTGGCCCGTTCTCAATCTCCATCGCCCGGCTCGGCAGCATCTCACCAGCAATGCGCTGCCACAGGGTAGCAAACTCCGTGCGGAAACTGTAACCGAGCACGAGCAGTAAAATGATTCCCGTCCAGGCGAGCAGGTGCCGCGCCGCTTCACCCATGCGGCCGCGGTAATGCAGCAGGATGGCGCTGCCGATCACCGAGAACCAGAGCATGCCATGCACTAACTCCCTCCGTTCCGCCGGGATGTTCAAACTGTCCGGAAACAATGCGTGAAGAAGGAGAACCAATCCACCTAGGCCTAGCAGCGAAAGAAAGACGCCGGTCATGCGCCGGTCGCCACGGTGAGCATGTATCGGCTTCCCGATTCCAGCGAAGCTTTGGTGCCGAGCGGCAG
>CAZXYG010000005.1:22397-26962 GCA_964644885.1 uncultured Rickettsiales bacterium | reverse complement strand
GCCCAATATGGCGAAGGCGAAATACGGGAACAGCGGAAGAAGAAGCGAAATGACGCAACGCCATGCCGAGAGAAGGATATCCTCTCTTCTCCGGAACGCGACTGAAATCGCCGAGTAGCAGCGCGCTGATATCCTTAAGCAGACCGGCTTGATCGAGATGCGTCAGCATGCGATGCAGGCGGCGTGTATCCTCATCCACATCTTCAAGAAATAAAAATTTTCCGGCGGGTGCGGCCTGCCAGAGCGTACCGATTGAGCATTGCGTCAGACTCAGATTACCGCCAATCACCTTCCCTTCCAGCGATTTCCGTAATGCGGAGGCGGCGTCATTGAGCGGCGTCAGCGCATGCCTGACTTCCCTTACCCTGCCGAATACAATATTTCTAAGTACCCGCACGGATTTATCTTCAACCTTATGGTTTATAATTTGACCAAGCATCGGCGCGTGCAGGGTAGGCCAACGCCACGTTTGGTTTAGAAACAGATGCAGCGCCGTGACATCGCTGAAGCCGATGAACAGCTTAGGCCGCGCCGGGGGCTTTTCCTCGCATAGCATGGGCAGCAGATGCGCCGAGCCGTAGCCGCCCTTCACGCACCACACGGCAGCGGAATCCGACGCATGGAGAGCCTCGCGGAGGCGCAGAAAACGCGCTGCCTGGGTGTTGGCGCAAAAAATGTCCTTGCCCAGGATATCGCGCGGGATGCGGGCATTCAGCTTGAGTTCTTTCAGATACGCCGCTATTTTCCTGAGTCCTTCTCGGCCCTGCTCCAACGCCGACGCAGGCGCGATCACGTCGACAGTATCGCCGGGCTTGAGCGGATGCCAATGCACGTTAACCTTCCCGGCGATTGCGGACGCGGCCTGCTAGCGCCGCCGCCATGAACGCACCCAAATCGCCATCCAATACTGCCGTGGTGTTGCTGGTTTCAACGCCGGTGCGCAAATCCTTCACCATCTGGTAGGGATGCAGCACGTAAGAGCGAATCTGGCTGCCCCATGCATTTTCGGTCTTCTCGGCGTTCTGCGCCTGGGCCTTTTCCTCGCGCTTGCGCAGCTCGAGTTCATAAAGACGCGCACGCAGCAGGCGCATGGCCTCGGCGCGATTCTGGTGCTGCGACCGGCTGTTCTGGCACTGCACCGCAATATTGGTGGGCAGATGCGTGATGCGCACGGCGCTGTCGGTTTTATTGACGTGCTGGCCGCCCGCGCCGCTCGCGCGGTAGGTGTCAACGCGCAGATCCTTATCAAGGATATCGATGGCGATGGCGTCGTCGATCTCGGGATAGACCCAAACGCTGGCGAAGCTGGTGTGGCGGCGGTGCGCGCTGTCGAACGGCGAGAGGCGCACCAGCCTGTGCACGCCGCTTTCGATCTTGGTCCATCCATAAGCATAGTCACCGCTCACTTTGAAGGTGGCGGATTTGATGCCTGCTTCCTCGCCTCCCTGTTCTTCGATAAACTCAACCTTATAGCCCTGCTGTTCCGCCCAGCGCATATACATGCGCTCGAGCATAGCGGCCCAATCCTGACTCTCGGTGCCGCCTGCGCCGGCGTGAATCTCAATGAAGCAGTTATTGGCATCCGCCTCGCCGGAGAGAAGGCATTCGGTTTCCATGCGCTTGGCGCTTCCGGCAAGCGCGGCGATGGCAGATTCCGCTTCTCGGACAGTTGCCGCATCGCCTTCTTCCTCGGCGAGTTTCAGCCATTCGCGATTATCTTCCACGTCGCGCCCCAAGGCGCGGTAACCGATAAGTCTGCGCTCCGCCTGCTTCTGCTCACGCAACAGGCTTTGGGCACGTTCGCGATTGCTCCAGAGGGTGGGATCCGCGGTGCGGGTTTTCAGCTCCTCCAGATGCGAGGCGAGCTTTTCCGGGTCAAAGATACCTCCTCAGCAGTTCCAGCGACTGCTCAATATCCTTGAGGTGCACAGCGGTTTCATTTTTCATGGTTTTTCTGTATAGGCGCTTTCCACGCCTCACTCAACCCTGACATCGGCCCAATACCCTCGGTTGCTTTTTTCCGGCGAAACAGGGGCGGTATTGAAAAACAGGCCTTTGAACTCCTTTTGGAGCGGCACGCGCAGCGTCTTTCGCACGAGTTCCGTGCCTTGCGGCGATGAAACGAAGGCTTTCCATAACACATGCTTAACCTCCGTTTCTTTCTCCACGCCTTCAATGGAGAAATACATGCCGTCTCCCGGCAGTCGCCGGTGCGAGAACGCATCGTACATGCCGAAAACGGCCTCAACGGTTTTTTCGTAGCCGTTGAGCGGATAATAAAGCCGCGCCTCGCCGTTTACCCGCACCGCGTTCTGGTCATAGGCGCGGCTGATGCTGATGTGTTGATCCGTAACGTCATCAGGGGCGGCGATAGCGCTGTGAAAAGGATAGGAGGTCAGGCGCGCGAGCGTTTCCAGATCGCTATTCCAGCCGGGAATCGTTGCAAGATCTTGGTGCAAGAAACGCAGGCGAAAAAATTCAAGCCGTATATCTTTCTTATAGAGAAAAGGCGCCAGCCATTCCAGGCCCGGCTCCGGAAGAATGGTTATAGCGCGGATGCCGAGGGGAGAAAGCGCGGGGAAATCACCGCCCATCATCAGCGCGAATAGGAGGTTATTGCCAATGATCGGTGACAGCACGAAACCTTCCCCCGCCGTGGCGGAGACAAGGCGGCGCGTGTCGCTATAACCGCTGTTCGTGGCATAACGGATGTAAAGATTGGCGTTACGAAATATAAGACGCGCGAAACGCCCCAGCAACGTAGGGTCGGCGTGCATCTTAACCCAGATCACGCCATCTTCTGAGAGCGGCGGCACGCGAGATTCGCTCCCCATATTTGTTGTATAAGAGAGAATCGCGGTCTGGCCAACGGGGCGTATTTCTTGGCGCTTTTTAAGGTGCAGATAATTGCCGTGGATGCCCGCGATATCGTAGCGCGCGAATATCTCGGGCCATAGTAACCCGTCATCCTGCGATGGAAAACGGCTCTGTACCACGTCAACGGTAAAAAATAAGTGTTCCGGCGCCTTCTCGCTTTGCAAGAACGCTCGATTTGCATACGCAAGATAAGGCGTATAGGCATGATACCCTTGGAATATAGGCCGAGGCGCGTAGCGGTTGCCGCTGGCAAAGAGCGCCACCTGATGCGCCGAAAGAAGATCCGCGCCGCCTGCCACTTTTGGCAGGGGTTCGCGCGTTCGGGTATCGTTCAGCATATTCTGAAACGTCGCCGTATGCCTGGCAAGCAGATCGTGCAAAGTGAAGATAGGCGGCGAGGCCGGTTTTTGTTTGACGGCTAGGGTTTGGCGCCGTTCCTCGTAATGCTCCGGCGCGCGGATAGCGCGAAAACTGTAGGAAATAATCGCAAGAAGGCTTATGGCGCATAATAAAACTTTGGCTTTATGCGGCGTGCGCGGCCAGAAGCTATCGCGGATGAGCAGCAGCAACACGAGCACCGTACCAAACGTCTGGAGTTTGTGATGGTCGTTGTTATTGACGAAGCCAACCTTAAGCAGCGTGAATAGCAAAAAAAGCAGACATATGAGGGGTACGATTGCCTTTTTATTCATCGTATTCCACCATGCCGCGCCGGCAGCCGCCAAAATGAAAGCGCAGAGAAAGAGATAATACGGCAGCAGGATAGGGCTGCTATCATCTTGCGCCATAATGCCAAAACCAGCCGTATGCTCCATTCCAGCGTACAGGAAGGATGGTATATCGCCTACCGACTGACCGCAGAGAAGCCACAGCAGAAACGTCAATGTGACGTAGAGCGGAAACATCCAGGGAATCGCACGCGCGGAGAAAAGGCGGTGCACGTCCATTATGATGAGGATGCCGCACCCGAATGCCAAATAGCTGATTTTGACCAGGCTGCTGACGGCAATGCCGCATATCAGAAGAATCCGGAGAGCTACGCTATCCGGCTTGGTGTGGTAGTGCAGTAGAAAAAGCAGCGTTGGAAGCAGAAAAAACATGGATTCATAAGTCATGACAACGAGAATGGCGACAACGGGCATCACTAAAGGATCGGGGGTATCGCTGGCGCGGATAGCGACCCGGTAGGCGGCAACCCAAAGGATACAGGAAAGCATCGCCCATGCCGCAAGCATCCAAGCATAGGTGGCAGGGTGGTAGTATTTGGCGAACAGGAAGCCGAGAGGGCCATAATGCCATAGAATATCGCGCCCGAAGGCATAATGGCCTATAAACGCTTCGTGCAATACAAATACCCAGGAGGAATCGAGATCAAAGCCGAAGTGCCGCGATAACCAGGGCACATTAAAGAGCAGCAGGATGATCAGGGCGATGAAAGCCGTGATGCGACAGCCCTTGAGCCGGTTTTTATAGTCAGAAGAACGCGCGGAGGAGGAGGCGGGGAAAGAAGAATCGTTCTTTTTCGTCAGGCGTTTCTTTCCTTTACGCGCGCTCTTGTTTCTCAATGTGCCTGTTTGCTGGTTTGTCACTGTTGCGGTGCTTTCTAATAAATGCTGCCCGTTCCCCGAATAACCGGAACATCGAGCGTTTTTTGCTCGGACGGGTCTGTGCCGTCGCCGGGGTAGATG
>CAZXYG010000005.1:15836-22387 GCA_964644885.1 uncultured Rickettsiales bacterium | reverse complement strand
GATGATCTTTGCGTTAATGACGGGCAGCGGGCGATTGCGAAGCACGGCCTCGGTTGGCTCGGTGCCGGGTAGAAAGGCTTCAAGGATGATATCCTCGGACTGCGTATCCGCCGAGGGCAGGAAGCCGGTTTTTGTGTCGATACGCACTAACCGCATGCCGGACGGAATGCGGAACGGTATGGGCGGCTTTTCTCTTAATGCGTCACGCATAAAATCAATAAAAGTGGGCAGGGCGATCGTGGCTCCCTCAGCCTTCTCGCCGAGTGAATGCGGGGAATCATAGCCGACATATACTCCGACCACGAGATCGGGAGTGAACCCAATGAACCAGGCATCCACGCTGTCATTTGTCGTGCCCGTTTTACCCGCGACGGGACGGCCAAGCTCTCGCGCCGCCTTGGCGGTTCCGCGCTGCACGACGCCTTCCAGAATCGACACCATTTGGTAGGCAAGACGCGGATCGACGACTTGCTCGCGAGTATCCGGCGGCTCCGGCATGTAAGGAGGCTGCTCTCCGTCAGCAGTAAGATTGCAGCCGTCGCAAGGGCGGTCATCGCGCTTGTAGACGGTTTTTCCGTTACGGTCCTGAATACGCTCGATCAAGGCGGGCGTGATGCGCTTACCGCCGTTCACCAGCATGGCATAGGCATCGGTCAGTTCGAGTAACGTGACTTCAGTGGTGCCAAGCACGGCTGAAAGATAACTTGAAGCATCAAGCGGCAAGCCCATTTTTTTAACGGTTTCGGCTATTTTCGGCACGCCGAGTAAAAGCCCCAGATGCACGGTCATAACATTAAGCGATTTTTCCACGCCTCGGCGCAAGGTAGTGGGACCATAAAAATTGCCGCTGTAGTTCTGAGGCGCCCAGGTGTTCTCTTCGCCTGCCGCGTTACTAGGAGCGCCCGCTGGAAATTCGATAGGCTCGTCGGCGATCAGATCGGCTGGGGTATAGCCTGATTCAAGCGCCGAGAGATAAATAAACGGCTTCAAGGCGGAACCGGGTTGCCGCCGCGCTTGGGTAGCGCGGTTGAACTGACTCGTGTCATAGTCAAAGCCGCCCACAAGCGCCAGCACACGCCCAGTGTGCGGGTCCATGACAATCATGGAGCCGTTGACTTTGGGTATTTGGCGGAGCGCATAGCGGTCAGCGCTGTCCTTAAGTTTTGTCACCAGAATAACGTTTCCCGCCTGCAGCACGTCACGGCGTTTTTTCCATAAGCTGCCAGCAAGTTGCTGCTGCGCCCAGACAAGATCAGCAAAGAAAATAACGCCTTTCGAGCCGTCTTTCAGGCCTATAAGGTAGCGGTCCGACTCCACTTTCAACACCACTGCGGAAAACCAATCGCCGGCGCTGGCAGGCGGCATGAATCGCGCAAGTTCTTCCTGCCACCGGTCCATATTTTTCAGAGTATCCAATGGGCCGCGATAGCCCTGGCGCTTGTCATAGCGCACGAGACCTTCTCGAAACGTCCGCTCGGCCAAATCCTGCAGCGCGAGATTAAGCGTGCTGTGCACAGAGAAGCCGTTGCGGTAAAGCTTGTCCGGTCCGTAAATTTCCATAAGGTGCCGCCGCACTTCCTCGGTAAAATAGTCAGCGCGGGCTTTGCGGATATAATGCCTGCGATGCAATTCAATCGGGTTGGTAATAGCAAGCTCCGCCGCGCTTTCATTCACATACCCTTCCTCGGCCATGCCGCGAATCACCCAATTGCGGCGCGCCAGCGCCTTATCGTAGTTGCGCCGCGGGTCATAGACGGAAGGCGCTTTGGGCATAGCGGCGAGCAATGCCGCTTCCTGGACATTCAGCTCGTCGATGGATTTGTTAAAATAATTAAGCGCGGCGGCGGCAACGCCATATGAACCTGCGCCGAGATATATTTCATTAAGATACAGCTCCATAATGCGATCCTTGGAGAAAGCTTGATCCATGCGGAACGCAAGAATGGCTTCTTTGACTTTGCGCACCAAGGTACGTTCACGCGAAAGCAGCATGTTTTTTGCCACCTGCTGGGTAATGGTAGACCCCCCCTGCAAGGCATCCTTCTGCCATAATCCCCGGACATTGGTGACGGCGGCCCGTATCACGCTGGTGGCATCCACGCCTGCGTGAGAATAAAAATTGCGATCCTCGGCGGCCAGAAAGGCATGAATGACGAGCTTCGGCATGGCGTCGATCGGCACGAAAATGCGATGCTCGGTGGCAAATTCTTCGATCAAGCGGCCATCCGACGCATACACGCGCGTGACGGTGGCGGGGTGATAATTGGAAAGCTGGCCATGATCCGGAAGATCATGGCTGAAATAAAGCAGAAGGCCCGTGCCGATGAGCAGTCCGATCAGTAAAAATGTGACTGCGTAGTGAATGCAATGGATGAATGCGCGCCGCATATATTCAAATATCGCTGCGCATGTTGAAATAGGCGTCGACAGCGTCCGCTAGCGCCTTGACCAGGCGAGCGCGATGCTTGGCGGTGGCCAGCAGGCGTTCCTCATAGCGATTAGACAGATAGCCAAGCTCCACCAGCACGGAAGGGATATCGGCGTTGGTCAGCACGGCAAGACTGCCGAAACGGTGGGTGCGCTTGAGAAGCTGCGCCTCGCTGCCGAGTTCTTTTACCAGAATTTCAGCAAAATCGGCGGAGGTATTGTTGGTTTCACGCTGCACCATATCGATCAGCACTTGCTGCACTTCGGGATGTTCCTGATTGAGGTTGAGACCAGCAAACTGCCGCTTGATGGAGGGATCGTTCTCCAACTTATGCGCTTCCCGCTCCGCCCGGTTTTCCGAGATAGTATACACCGAAAGCCCGCGCACATGCGGGTCGGGGTTGGAATCGGCGTGCAAAGAGATGAAAAGGTCGGCCTTCGCTTTCCTTGCGCGCGCTACGCGATTGTTCAGGCTAATGAAAGTATCGCGCGGGCGCGTCATCACCACGGTATACCGCCCGGTTTTCTCCAAGCTTTCGCACAGCGCATCGGCATAGCGCAGGGTAATGTCTTTTTCATAGCGACCGCCCTTGCCGATCGCCCCAGGATCAATGCCGCCATGTCCGGCATCAATGATAATCACGGGCTTATCTCCGCGCACCGCAGTTTTTTTCTTTGTTTTCTTCGCCGGTTTTTGTGCGCCATGCGCTTCGGCACGCAAGGGTATCGCGGGGGCTTTATGGGCGTAATGTTGGCGCATGGACAAAGGAACATCCGATGCCGAGGGCGCAGCATATGCAAGTGTGGCTGCGCGCGGCGGGATTGCGGTAACATCCGGCACGCCGGATTGTATATTCAGCACAAGCCGGTGCTGCTTCGTCGCGCTATCGGGCAGGATAAAAAAACTATCCTTTATCGTGGCCGGACGGCTAAGGTCCAGCACAATGCGGAGCGTATTGGAAGACGGCATGCCATGGCGAACGGCCTTTATTAATGCGTCTTTTACTTTGTGGCGCGGCGCGCTCCAGGTGGAGCCGGCGATATCGATCACTATCCGGTCCGGGTTGTTCAATGAAAATGCTTTGTATTCAGCGATATCCATAAGGTCGAGCACAAAACGAGTATGCCCTTTTTCATCGCCGGTCCGCCAATCCGTCACGACCGATTGAGCATAAGCGGAAGCACCGGTCAGACAGGCCAGCAGAATCAGAACGCATGTTAACGATATTATAATGCTTCTTTTCATTCCATATTCGCCTGTGTATGGGATTGCGTCCAAGGGCGTTGCCCGCGTTCGCCTTCCACCGTCCGTACGATTATATCTCCGCCCAGCCATAGCGCGTGCGTCCCTCTACGCCTGAGCGCACGGCTTGTAATAACATATTTGGCCGTAGAGCAGGAAGCATCATCGCTATTCATGGCAATGAAAATATCGGCATCCCGGCAAAGCTGTTGCATGGCTTCTGCACCCAGTATGGCATCTGGCAACAAAAATACAGCGCGAATACCCCTATTGATATAAGCGCACGTTTCAGCCGTGCATGTGGCGTGGCTTGATTCCGCAGGCGCTTCCGAGAGTTTTGGCGCGTGTTTCTGGCCATCATGGACCTGCCATTGATTGCGCGCATAGCGTGCGGGGATGCGCGTTGAGAAGAGAAGGGTTCCGTCCGCGGCGCGTACAGCGAATAGCTTGCCGCGCTCATCCACAATAATATCCGGCTCCGCGCGCAAAAAAGCCGCCACGATACCTGCGCATACAGGCAGCACGCCAAGTAGGCGCACGGCGCGCTGCCATAGGCATAGCCACAACCCGCCTAACGTAATGAGCAGAAGCGCAGCACTATCCAGCGTAGGCAGAGAGACGGCGGCGTGAGGTAGGCTGCTAACCCACTTGGCGTAACGCAACATGATATCGATCGCTTTCCCCATAACCCATAACGGCGCCTGCTCAAGGCCTATTGGCATCAACGCCAGCGCTGCCGCGCCGGCAGGCATAATGACGATGCCGGAGAGGGGTACGGCAAATAGGTTGCCGAGAATGCCGTAGAGCGCATAGGTGCCGAAATGCGCGATGCTGTAAGGAGCGGTAGCCATCCCAGCAACCAGAGAAGACCCTACGACGCCCGCGACATACCACAGGAACCGCGCAGAGAGCGAGCGGCGTTCAGGCAGCCATGTTTGCCGTTTTATGATTTCGTAGAAAGCGACCAACGCGATGACGGCGGCAAAGGACATCTGAAAACTTGGTCCCATCACGCTTTCGGGCGCGAGGATGAGCACGGCAAGCGCGGCCCAGGCTATCGGGCGCATTGGAATGCTGATGCGATCCCACAAAATGCAGAGGAAAAACAGAGCGGCCATGATATACGAACGCTGCGCAGGCACCGGAGAGCCAGCGATCAGCAAGTAAGCAAAACCGGCCAGCAGCGCCACAACGGCGCCCCATTTCTTGGTGTTGTGGCGCAGCGCAATAGCTGGGATAAGCGCAAAAAAGCTGCGGACACATGCAAAAACAGTGGTGCAGACAATCGCCAGATGCAGCCCAGAGATTGAAAGCAAATGCGCAATGCCGGCATCGCGTATATGGCTCATGGTCTGCATGCCAAGTCCCGCGCGTTTTCCGGTCAGCATGGCAGCGGCGACATAAGCGCTTTCCTCCGATGCGATGCCGTTATGGATACGGCGGGTAGCAATGTGGCGGACGCGCGAGATGAGGGATTCTCCGTTTGTATTTTTCGCTTTGATCCTGACAGGGCTTATCGCATAGCCTACCGCGCCGATTTTCTGGAAGAAAGCATAGCGCGCAAAATCGTAACCGCCGGGAAAAACCGGTCGCGGCGGCGGCGACAGCACGGCCTTGACGGAAATTCTGTCGCCCGGCTCTATGCCTCCCGCCTGAGTGCGCACGCTCAACCGGATGCGCACAGGGTTCAAGGCAGGCGGATATTTCCAGATATCTACATCGCGCAGCAGGAGCCGCTGGCCACGGTGCATAGAGTCTATTTCCTCTATCGTGCCACGCACCCATATCGGTCCCGTTGATTGCGTCAGCATCGGCGATTGTACGCGCACGGCATGAAAATGCGCGGTCATAAAGCCCGCTGCCATTACGGCGCAGGGACTAAAGATTATAACCATGAGCTGAAACCTGCGGAGAAACCATAGGCTGCCGCAAGAAAAGATAAAACACGCGAAGGCCAGCGTTAAGGGAGGCTCAAAAGACAACAGAAAATAGAAGCCGATGCCGCCGCCGAATCCAGCCGGAAGCCAGAGTATCCAGCGCTCCCTCTCTTCTTGGAGTGCTGCAAGAAACCGCGCGCGCATGTAAATGGGTATAGCAGGGCAAGATTAGGGAACCAAATGGAAACGCTAAGAGTTAGCGGTGGCGGCATGAAAAACGGCGGGACTATCAGCGCCGCTTATAAACGTCCGGAGATTGCTGGGGCCGGCGGGGCCGGAAATACGGCACCGGCGTCCCGATTCGTTCATGATCTCTACGCGGCGCCTCTGGTCGATCTCAAGCACCAGGGAGCCAAGACGAAACGTATTGCCCCAATAATGCTCCATATCACCGTCGAGACCTGAAACGCTCACGGTAATAACGGATTTCGCGCTATCTCGGTCGGCATGCAAACATATATGGCCTTGCGAATGCGGACCTACATGCAAGCGGGTATGGCCGTTGCTGGTCACATGTATAAAATGCGCCGCATGGCCGATATCGCTTAGCGTCAGGCATTCCGAATCCATGCTTTGTACGTTCAACTGGCCATCGGCTTCATCAAGGTACAAATCAACCTGGCTTATCATGCCTTCCGGGTTGAGCCGAAGATGATGGGCGTCTTGCCCTTTCAACACGCTTGCCACCGGACGGCCCCGATTGTCCCGTATAGGAAGGAATACAGCGGAAGGGACTGCTTCCGGCATTGCCGCCACGCGCCTAGGTTCTTTCGCGGGAGCAACAGTAAAAGCGATGGCATTCTGCGCCGCTACGCCTTGCAGGGGAGGCTCCGCTAAAAGATCGATTTTTCTTCGGTCAATACCGCTACGCTGATCTCTGCTGGAGCGGCGGTCATATTTGGCATTGCGTTGCCCAAGCCAGCGGAATACGGATTGCTTGCGAC
>CAZXYG010000005.1:12432-15826 GCA_964644885.1 uncultured Rickettsiales bacterium | reverse complement strand
GCGACGATCCAGATTGGCGCGGCGGTCGGCTTCAGCTCGCCTGTCTGCGCTGGAGCGGCGGTTGGCTGGAGGCAGCGTAACCGCATCGTAATGTATAGCCTTATAGACCGTGAAGGGTCTGTGAAAACGATCCAGGTGCAGGGTTGTTTCCGCGATATCATTGTTGTTGCTTTTCTCTGCGCTTGCTGTATCCCGGTCGTGAGTATACAGCGCCGGGTTGCGGAAGAACTGGATAATGCTCGAAATGCCAATATGCCGAGCGCAGCCGGTCAGGTAAATAAGGAAAGAACCCTTAGCCATAATACTCCTGAACCCCAGAATAGCAGAAAATGGTTAACAAAATGTTAACTTCCGCCGATAATATCGATAGAGCGCATCGCGCTATCCGGCTCTGGTACAAAGCCTATGGCCGCAAAAGCCTACCGTGGCGGAATACGGACGATCCCTACGTTATTTATGTGAGCGAAATCATGCTCCAGCAAACCCAGGTTAAAACCGTTCTGGAACGATATTATTCCTTGTTTTTCAGCAGGTTTCCAACGATAGAGGCGCTGGCTTCCGCTGCGCGGGAAGAAGTGCTGAAGGCATGGCAGGGCCTGGGCTATTATCAGCGTGCGGTCAATCTCCATAAAGCCGTGCAGACGCTTGTCGGGACGCAGGGTAAGGAATGCAAAATGCCGGATACGGTGGAAGCATTGAAGCGGCTTCCGGGCGTGGGTGAAAACACGGCGCGGGCGGTGGCGGCGTTTGCCTTCCGCCGGCCGGTCGCGGTGATGGAGGCAAACGTGAAACGGGTGCTGTGCCGTGTTTTCGCGCTCAAGAATCCTGCAACGAAGGTGCTTTTTGCGAAGGCGGATGCGCTGCTCGACCGGACGCAGCCCTTCGATTACAATCAGGCGATGATGGACATCGGCGCGATGATATGCGCGCCGAAAACGCCGAAATGCGGGGAATGCCCGCTTGCCGTACTATGTGCCGGCAAGAAAACGCCGGAACATTATCCGGCGCGGAAGAAACAACGTAAAACTCCCCTGAAGAAAAAAATTATTGTGGTATTTTATGATGCGGCGGGAAAGTGCTTTGTGGAACCCCGCGCAACACGTTTTTTGCATGGACTTTATGGTTTTACGGAGTTTGCGCCGGGTACAACGATCCATTTCGGCAAAAAACATTACCGCAAGCGGGAGCTTACGAGGCTTGGCAGCGTGGCGCATGGCTACAGCCATTTTCGCCTTGATGCTCAAGTGTATCTGGCGCGGGTTGCAGGAAAACAGCGTGGCAATAGCTGGCAATCCGCTCGGGAGATCGAACGGCTCCCGCTTTCTCAAGTAGATGTTAAGGTGCTTTCGCTCGTTGGCAAGGTGCCGCTACAAAAACGTCACGATATATCGGTGTAGGAAATACCCAACGATAAGCAACACAATGCCCAGAGCGTAACAATCCCAAAAGGCAAGGTGCAATTGTTCCGCCAGCAAAAAGGGTGCGAAAAACAACAGCGAAACAGGAATGCCCGCCACAATGCTTTTGGCGAAGATAACGCTTGCCTCGGCATCCCGGTGCTCGGCATGGGAAAAAGCGAGCGCCAACAGCGTAGTCAACGGCAAGGCAATAATAAACCCGGCTAATTCCGGACGCTTTCCCGCGAGCCACGAAGCAAACGCGATCACCGCCGCCGCAATCACGAACTTGATGAGCATCAGTGCCATAGAATAGCTTTGCTAACATAGATTGCGGCTGCGATAAAGCAAGACTGTCGCTGAAAGCTGTTTATTGATATTTTGTAGAACAAACTGAATCATATGCGCTCATAAGTTAGAGTTAGAGGTTGCATAAAAAGTAAAGTTCTGGCATGGTGCCGCCGTTTTTAGCTGTTCAAAAAAGGAAAGACAAACGATGAACCAGATCGCATGGGCTATTATCGGGTGTGGTGTTTTCGCGCTGCTTTACGGATATGTTCTGATACGCGGCATCTTGCGAGCGGATAGCGGCAACGAGCGCATGCGCGAAGTGGCGAGCGCCATACAGGAAGGCGCCAAGGCGTATCTTAACCGCCAGTACCGCGCGATCGGTAGCGTGGGCATCATTATTTTCTTTCTATTGGGTTATCGGCTGGGTTGGTATGTAGGCGTAGGGTTCCTGATCGGCGCGGTGCTTTCGGGACTCGCAGGCTATATAGGCATGAACGTGTCAGTGCGCGCTAACGTACGCACTGCCGAAGCGGCGCGCAAAGGCCTGCAGGCAGCGCTCGACATTGCATTCAAATCCGGGGCAGTGACAGGATTGCTAGTGGTCGGCCTAGGCATATTGGGCGTCACAGGGTATTATCTCTATCTCGTGAATAGCGGCGTGGAACAGCGCATGCTGCTGGAGGCGCTGGTAGCGCTTTCCTTTGGCGCATCGCTGATCTCTATTTTCGCACGGCTTGGCGGCGGCATTTTTACCAAGGGTGCGGATGTTGGCGCCGATCTGGTAGGCAAGGTGGAAGCGGGCATTCCCGAGGATGATCCGCGTAACCCGGCCGTCATAGCCGATAACGTGGGCGATAACGTGGGCGACTGCGCCGGTATGGCGGCTGACTTGTTCGAGACATACGCCGTAACCATGGTAGCGACCATGCTCCTTGCCGCTATTTTCTTTACCGGGCCTGCGCAGGAAATCTTCCTGATTTATCCGCTGGCTATCGCGGGTCTGTGCGTGATTGCTTCGGTGCTGGGTACTTTTGCGGTGCGTCTGGGTGCGGGCGGTAGCATCATGGGCGCTCTCTACAAGGGTTTGATTACAACTGCCGTGCTTTCCGCCGTCGGCATCGGGCTGTGCACCGACTACCTTATTGGTTTCGATGCGGTACATACCATCGGCGATTTGAGTTTCACCGGGCTGGATTTATTTTATTGCGCCCTTGTCGGGCTGACGGTGACTGGGCTTATCGTCTGGATCACCGAATATTACACCGCGACCGGCTTCCGCCCGGTGCGAAGCATAGCCGAAGCCTCTGAAACCGGGCACGCCACAAACGTTATCCAAGGGCTTGCGGTATCCATGGAGGCGACGGCGTTGCCGGTGATCGTGATTTGCGCGGGCATACTCGTGACGTTCCTGCTATGCGGGATATTCGGCATCGCTATCGCGGCAACCACCATGCTGGCGCTGGCGGGAATGGTGGTGGCGCTCGACGCCTACGGTCCGGTAACCGATAACGCCGGAGGCATCGCCGAGATGTCCGACCTTCCCCCTAAAGTGCGAAAAATCACCGATGCGCTGGACGCCGTTGGCAATACCACAAAAGCGGTAACCAAGGGATACGCCATCGCATCGGCGGGACTTGCGGCGCTGGTTTTATTTTCGGCCTATACCGAGGATCTCAAGCATTATTTCCCGGAGCTTAGGGTAGAAT
>CAZXYG010000005.1:12114-12422 GCA_964644885.1 uncultured Rickettsiales bacterium | reverse complement strand
ATCCTTATGTGGTCGTGGGCCTGTTCATAGGCGGTCTTCTGCCTTACTTGTTCGGCGCGCTCAGTATGATGGCCGTTGGCCGCGCGGCAGGATCCGTAGTGATGGAAGTACGCCGCCAATTCAAGGATATCAAGGGCATCATGCAGGGTAAGGCCAAGCCGGAATACGGTCGGGCCGTAGACATGTTGACGAAGGCCGCAATCAAGGAAATGATCCTGCCTTCGCTACTGCCGGTGGCGGCGCCGGTTATCCTTTATTTCGTCATCAATTCCTTCGCCGGGCAGGAGGCTGCGTTCTCGGCGCTTGGC
>CAZXYG010000005.1:8511-12104 GCA_964644885.1 uncultured Rickettsiales bacterium | reverse complement strand
GCGATCTCCATGACCGCCGGCGGCGGTGCATGGGACAACGCCAAGAAGTACATCGAGGACGGTCATCATGGCGGCAAAGGTTCGGACGCCCACAAAGCGGCCGTAACCGGAGACACTATCGGTGATCCTTATAAAGACACGGCAGGCCCTGCGATTAATCCGATGATCAAGATTGCAAATATCGTAGCGATATTGCTGCTTGCGTTGCTTGCGCATTAGTTGCCGCTCTTTATACGGCCTGCAGTGTTTCAGTTAAGTGGGAGTGCCGTTATCGTTGCCGCTTCCGCCTTTCAATTTTTTGATGAAATCAGAAATATGCTGCCGGAGTACCGACGGACCGCCCCCGCCGATGCTGAAGCCGGACGGGTGATCGCGAGGCGTATCTCCATCCGCGATGCTAGCGGCCCATTCGCTTTCCCTGGGTGTGGTGCCGTCCGCGATCGGGGTAAGGCCTGAGCTTCCGCCGCGATTGTCGAAAATAGGCGACTGGCCCGTGATGGAAGCGATGCTCGTGGACCAAATATTACTCTTGTCTTGCTCGGGACGGTTCATGAAGCCGTCGGAAATATTGGGGAGTCCGGAACTGTCGCCCCTTAGGGCCATCTCTTTCTCTTCTTTTTTCTCTTCTTTCTTGCTGCCGAATTTCTGCGCCGCAGCGGCGAAAGCAGCAAGGCCTGCCGCTCCGGCGGCGGGGTTTCCCTTAAAATCAGCCATGCCGGTGAGCGCTCGCCCCATGCCCATGCGCGCCCAGCTCCCGACGCTGAAAACGCCGCGCGTTCCGGTGTTGCCGCTGCCGAAAAGGCCGTCTTTAGAGGAAAGATCCATGCTGCGGCCGATAATGGGCGTCGCGCGCTGCGATTTCCAGGCGGCGAGGTAATGGGCGAATTTCGGCACGCAAGCCAAGAATTGACTGACGATGGCACCGATAACGATAAAAGCCAGAATGTTCGGAAGAGCCTTATCTTTCAGCAAGTTGAGAAGAGATGGATCGTCCTCCATGGGTTTGTCGGGATTAGCCCCAGCCTTGAATACGAGAGCGCCGGGCTTGGCGTTCGCGCCGGTATCCGGCTGTAATGTGCCGGCCGTGCCGTCCATGGGCTTGGGGATATTCGGGATCGAGATCTTGGCGAGACCGAGATTGAACTCGGTCTTGGTCTTTAGCGCGATGATGGCGGGAAAGCAGGTATCCAGAACTAATTTTTCCGCTTTGCTGCATGCCTCAACGTCGATAACCGTTTTATTGCATTCTTTGTCCCTGGCTGCACTGCTTGCTTGACAGGCGGTTTTATCTTTCGGCACCAGAAGCTCATTAAGCCCGGCTTGCCCCACGTTCATGGCGGCGGCAAGGATCATCATCATGATGTATAGCAGAATGGGCTGCATCGTATAGCTGATAAGCGCCGCCATCCAACCTTCGAATATCTTGCGAGTGGTGGAGAACAGGGCAAGGGCGAAAAAGATCGGCGTGAACATCAGCAGGTACGTGAGTGCTATCATCGCCGTGGTATACGTGATCACTAAAGTGATCAGGGCGACGATCATGGAGATGACGCCGCACATGAGAAGCAGCCCTACCCAAAACCCGGATCCCGTGAACAGAAACATGATCGCAAGCAGCAGCAACCCCGGTATAGCTTCCTGCCCCACCAACTGCTGAAACAGCAAATCAATGCGCAGGAAAAAGCTTAAGTGCCCGCTGCCGCCCTCGCCCGTGGGGCCAAAACCTATGATTTGCTTGACGTAATGCTTTATATTTTCATCCGTCATGAATTCCGCGCCACCGTAGTTATAAAGCACCGCCACCTCCCTTGCGATGCCGTCTATCATGCCGAACCACGGAAGAAAGAAATAGCGCATGAACACGCCGGGATTAGTGGCAAAAGCATAGATAGCCATCACCTTGATAAGACGGATGGCGAAGTCGCGGCCGTTAACATCGGCAAGACCGAACAAAAAACAGAACGTGTAGAAGATAATATACAGCGCGATCAGAATCCGGAAAATAGGCATCATGCCGTTCAAAATATCGCAATAGACGGCGAACATGGCTTGCGCGATCACGGCTTGCACCAAGCACACGGAAGATGCCATGATGCTCAGCTTGTCGTCGTTTAAGCCCTCGATGCAGGGCAGGACTTTGGTGGGATTATCCGGAGATACGATCTTGTATTTCTGCCCGTAAACCATCGTACTGCCGAACTTCAATGTGCCGACATCGCAGGTGTTAGCATCGGGATCCCACTGCGCGAGCGCCGCTTCCGGCAATACCATGATGGCCAGCAGCACGAAAAACACCGCTGTGACGATCGCTTTCACGCTGCCGCTTTCTTCATGAAGGATTCCAGCCACTTGGCGGGGTCCGGGCCGCTCTCGGCAAGGATGCCTTCCAGGAGCGCAACGTTCCTCGACGTGCCCGAGAGCACGGCGAGCATTTTCTCCATGCCGCCCAGATCAAGCTCCGCCACTACCGAATCGATATAATGCTTAAGCAGGAATTGCCGCTTTTCATTGCTCATGGTCTGAATAAACTGAACTTCTTCTTCGGATAAGCCGAATACGGCGCCGTAGCTTTCCGTCGCTTTCGGATTAGGAAGGAATATGGACGTTTGCACTTTCTGCATAAGCGTACGGGTGATGGAGCTCTTCCCGGCATCATCGGCGCCTTCTGTGGCAAAAATAACCATGGTGTTCTTGGCATGAAACTCCTCCAGCCATTGGGCGATAAGCGGCGCAAAAACAGGATTGTCGATCAAATGCCAGGCCTCATCCAGAACCAGCATGGTTGGGGCGCCGTCCAACATCTGGTGAATGCGGTGAAAAAAATAGGACAATACCGGTATTAAGGAAATGCCATCCTCCACCATATGGGTAACGCAGAAGCCGTGGATCAGATCCTTGCTGAAATCCAGCGCGTCGGCGTCGTTATCGAAAAGATGCGCGAACCCGCCCTCGCCGTACCAAATGCTGAGCCGCTCGGGCACGGATACCGGCACTCCTTTCTCACGTTGGAGCAGTTGATCCAGAATCTCGCGAGGATTGCTGTGGCCAGCTACGGGCCAGAATTCAGGAAGCAGCCGGGAAAGGCGGCGCTCATCGTGCGGCAGCGTATATAATCGCTCCACGGCTTGCGCGGCCTTTTCCTGATGTTCCGCCTCAATCTTGGCGGGCGTATCCGTTATGAGATACGTTAACCAGGCGCGCAAGAAACTGCGATTCTCCTTTGAGTCAGGCAGAAGAAGGGGATTGAAACAGATGCCTGTGGCATTTTTCTCGCGCGCTATCCTCTTGTAGCTTCCGCCCAGGGCACGGATGAAAATCTCCGCGCCGCGCTCACGGTCGAAGAAAATAAGCCTCGGGTTAAATTTTCTTGCTTCGGAAAGAAGAAAATTGAGCAGAACGGTTTTACCCGATCCGAATGGGCCGATGATGGCGGTATGTCCCTTATCTTCATAATGAAAATTGAAGAAATAGGGCGTTTTCTGCGCCGTGTAAAAAACCGTCACGGCGTGGCCCCAGTGATTGCCTGCAAGCTTCCCGGCGGGAAAGTTATAAAGGGACGCATAACCGCCCACGTGCCGGGCGCTGATAAAGGA
>CAZXYG010000005.1:3187-8501 GCA_964644885.1 uncultured Rickettsiales bacterium | reverse complement strand
GATAAAGGACATCCGCTTTATGAATTCGAAATTTCCCGGAAGCTGCGCCCAGAAACAGTCCTCCATAAACAAATCCTCACGAAACACCACAATGCCTAACCGCCGAAAAGCTTGCACCATGTCCGCAATGCCCCGCTCCAACTGCTCCATGTCATCGTCGAGCAATAGAATCGAAAACTGATGCTCGCCGAAGTCGGTAACACCTCCCGTGTCCGACTTCATAATATCCCCTAGGCCGGAAATTCTTTCTATTTCAGTGTCTTTGGCCAGAACATGATAGGAATGCTGTGTTTTGAAATGTTCCAATGCCTTGGTATTGTTGATAAAATCAAAGGTTTCGGTAATAACGAACCGGTGCGGCAATTGCAAAAAAGCGTCGATATGCCGGGCAGTCAGCTCATGGTATTCCTTGACGGTCAAAATCGCGCCGAAATGTTTTCCGGTCTTCCCCTTGACCTCCAGCGCGTTAAACCCGAAAAATACTTGATGCCGGGCCGGCATGACTTCAGCGATGTTGGCCGGAGTCATCGGAAACGGTTCTTCGGCAAGATTAATAATTTTACCCAAAAACTGCAATGGCTCGGAATAGTAAACGCCATCCGCTCCCTTGCGCGCTTCCAGGCGGCGGGCGCCGAATGGAACCAGCGCCGCAATAATACGATCGACATTCTGCCGCAACTTAACGGACGCTTGTTCCAGATATGCGAAGCGGTGCCTGCGTTCCACGCCAGGCAGCAGGCTTCTTAGAAAGCCTTTCGTGTCTATCAGCGCCAGCGACTGGCCCTCGATCAACACGGTGACGTAGAGTTCGTTCATGTATTGATGCGTCCAGTCGTGACGCTCTATCCAGGCGCGGTTTAGCGTCTCGGCGAACGGCTCGCGGTACGTACCCCCCGTGGAAAGATCCCTGCGGCGACGGACCGTATGGATCCATAGCGCGTATTCACTACTCTGCATGGTTTCCGCAATGGCCTGCCGAATGGCTTCGCGTACCGGAAGCCGTTCGTGATTGGCGGTTTCAATGCTTTCAAAATTAAAGCCGGTCAGCTTGATAACCTGCATCAATTCACCGTTTTTAGTGAGCAGGGTGGCAGGGTCGTAATGGCAAGCGTACGGAAGAAACTCTTCCACTTCCGCTTCGCTCATCACCTCGTTGGCGAGAAGGTGACGGGGTATTTTCTTATCAGGTTTTTTTTCCGGCTTGGAAGCTGGGCGCTGCATATTAGCAGTATACTCCACCCCGGTGGGGTTTTCAAAAAATGAATAAAAAAAAGGGGATGCATTGCATCCCCTTTTCTGTAGAGATAAGCGTACGGATTACGTTCCGCAACCCGTGGCGCCGCCGATCGTGCTCACGATCGCAGCTGCGCCGAAAATCGCCGCGATACCCACCGCGAATAACACAGCAAGACCCCAGTTCACCTTGCCGAAGAAGGCGCCCATACCGAGCATCAGAACCGCCAAGGTTGCAAGGGCCTGGCCTACAGGACCCGTCAGGTTGCTGACCACATCGCAGAGGCCACCGCCGATAACTTCGCTCAAGCCGGTGCCAGCCGCAAGCGCAAGCTCAGGAAGCATGACGCCAGCGATCGCCAGAGTAAGGGTGCGTAGCATAATCGAATAACGTTTCATTGAAGACTCCTTTTCCGTTTGGTTGTATCCTTCAAGACAGATCCGCTGCCTCTCACTATGCAGAATAGCACGGAAATGTTACGATTTTGTTACAGTCAACACGAAAAATTTCATATGGTCGGGCAGGCGGGCGGATTCCAATTTATGACCGGAATAGTGCCGATTTTGTTGATGTTGCTGCACAGGCCCATCTGGTAGCATCGGCCTTCGACGCCGTTGATATTAAAACCGCCTACGCTGACGCTGAGGTCGCTTGCGAACATATCGACGATATCGGTGGCGCCGAAAATGACGAAGATGCCGGCCGCCACCGTAACCGCAAGGCCCCACGTCACCTTGCCGAAGAAGGCGCCGAGCGCCAGCATGATCACGGCCAGACTGGAAAGCGCTTTGCCGATCGTACCCTGCAGCGCGAATACTATCTTGCATAACGCCCAGCCTACCTCGATCTCAAAGCCCGAGAAGACGAAAGGAATGCTGGCCTGCGCCGCCTGAGGCAGCATCGCCGCGACTAACAATAGAGCGAAAAATGCGCCATTTTTTGTTTTCGATCTGCTTTTCATGACATTACTCCAAGATAAAAATATCAAAACCCCATTAAATAATAGGTATGCACTGCATTATGCCTCCGACGTTCTGCATCTGACAACTGCCGCTACTGCTTCCGCTGCTGCTACCGCCACCGCTTCCGCTGCTTGACGGAGCGTTGGCCGCTTTGCAGCCCTTGGCGCCGCTCTCAGCCAGGGAGTTCACGATGAACGCCGCCCCGAACAAAGCCGCTATGGCAACGGAAAAAATGACCGTGACGCTCCAATTGACCTTGCCGAAAAAAGACCCAAAGCCTAAAGTCAGCACTGCAAGCGTAGCCAATGCAGGGCCTATTTTCCCGTAGCTCACGCTGTCCACTATTTTGCAAAATCCCCCGCCCACATGTTTCTGCAGAGGCTCGCTCATCACATCAACGTCGACGTAATCGCTGAATTTAGCATGGCTGAATTCCGGCCATGAGAAGGCGCATATCAGAATAAGAGTCGCGATAAAAAGGTGCGGCGATCTACTTGCCATAGGCTACAATCACTCTCTAAGCGATATATATTTGCAGTATAGCATAACGCTTAAAAAATGCTAAATTTTTCTCAAAATGCCGCTTTCCATACGGCCATCCGGCAGAGTATGATGCTGAAGAATATCACCCTTATAAAGGAGATTATCTATGAAAACAGCGACATATTCATCAGGCCGCGATAACGCTTCTCCGGAGCAGCGCCTTAAGGCTTTGGGCATTACGCTTCCGATTCTGGCGGCGCCAGCGGCGAAATACGTGCCTTCTCGCTTTTCCGGCAACCAGTTGGTTATTTCCGGACAACTCCCTGTTAAAGAAGGAAAAGTTTCTGTTGCAGGCCATCTTGGAAAGGATGTGTCGCTGGAGAAGGGCCAGGAAGCGGCGCGGATCTGCGCCATCAATATCCTGGCTCAAGCAAACAGCGCCTGCCAGGGAGATCTGTCTCGCATACGTCATGTCGTGAAACTGGAGATATTGGTAAGCAGCACGCCTGATTTTACGGAGCCGCATGTAGTGGCCAACGGCGCCTCGCAGGTAATGCTGGATGTTTTCGGCGAAAACGCCGGCAGCCATGCGCGGGTGGCTTACGGCGTCAGCGTCTTGCCGCTCAATGCTGCGGTGGAGGTGGCCGCCATTTTTGAAATAGCTTAATGGGCAGCGGTTAATTTATAGTTAAATTTATATCCATTTAACAAAAGGTGTGCTACACTTATCAGAAATGCATCTAAAATAATGCTAAAGCGGTACGGAAATATATTCGTGCTGCTTTAGGCGCAGGAGAAAGCAAATGGCGCCATTGACTGTTGCCGATCTTGATCGCTTAAAACGAGAACCCTACGCGGGGGTGCGAGAAGAGCTTGCGGCCAGGATGTGCAAGCAAGTTGAGGCGGGTGAATTTAAAGGCAAGGAAATCGAAATCGTCCAAGAGATATTGGAATACCTTTCCCGCGACGTAGAGGTAAAAATCCGGCGCATTATTGCGGAAACCCTTAAAGAAAATCCGAATCTTCCTCACAGCGTAGCCCTTCGCCTTGCCAAGGACATTGAGGAAGTAGCCTTGCCGATTCTCGAATTTTCCGAGGTGCTGACGGCAGAAGATTGTATCGAGATTATTCGGGCCACCAATGCGGTAACCAAGCTAACGGCCATCGCTCGCCGCCGAAATCTTCCCGAGAACGTTTCGGATAGTTTGATCGACAAACGGCATGAGACTGTAGTGGTGGCGTTGTTGGCTAACGAGAGCGCTAAGCTTTCCGAGAAGCAATGCGGTCAGGTGGCTTCATATTTTTACGACAATGAAAACGTACTAGGCGTAATGATCGATAAAGGGCGCCTAAACGCGGCGCTCGCCGAAAAAATCGTGGGGCATGTCTCATCGCAGTTGCAGCGGGAGCTTGTCGCGCGTTTTGGGATCGCCCAGAGCGTGGCGAGAGAAACAGCCTCGGTCACGAGTGAGAAAGTGGCGCTCGATCTTGTGTCCATGCACCTGGCTGAATCCGACGTAACGGCCCTGGTGGATCATATGCATAAGGCAGGAAAGCTCAGCCATTCGATCGTTCTCCGCGCACTGTGCAAAGGTGATCTGTCCTTTTTCACCGCAGGCATTGCCCGGCTTGCCGATATCCCGATAGCGAACGCGCGCCGATTGATTCACGAGGGAGACACGCATGGATTCTCGGCTCTTTTCCTCGCGGCATCCATGCCCTGCACGTTATTTGAAGCAACGGAAAAACTGTTGAAGCTTGTCCTTCTGGAAGCCGGAGATCACCAGGGTACGCTTGATTTCCGCAAACGAATGATAGCGCGCATCATGGAGGAAGGATACGATCAGCATATTCCCAATATGCGCTACCTCATGACGCTGATCGGCAGCGCGGCTGCCCTTACGCAGCAATAATAGCTCATAACAAGCTGAAATATCTTACATAAAAGACCTCCCGAAACAGGGTGGCGCAGGGGGCCGTTCTCTGATATGGTAGCGCCCTTTCAGTTATAATATCTACAATGATCGAGGAGCGTACACGCCTTTCCAGCGCAGACATTGAACGGCTGTTGCATGACAAATCGCCGGCGGCGAAGATCGATGTTATCGATAAGCTGACCTATCATTACAACAAAGCCGACTTCACGGAGCCGCAAGTCAAGATGGCGGAGCAAATATTCCGGCTGTTGCTTCGTCAGGCAGAAATTGCGGTGCGTCAGGCGCTTTCCAGAAATCTGGTATCCAATAGCGGCGTGCCGCGCGACGTTATCCTTTCTCTTGCGCGTGACGTGGAGGAAGTGGCATTGCCTGTGCTTGAATTTTCCGAGGTGCTCACCGATGAGGATTTAATCGACATTATTAAATCCAGCGAAGAGGTTGCCAAGCATGTCGCTATCGCCAGCCGCCGCACCTTATCCGATCACGTCGCGGGAGCGCTTATAAACACCCAAAATAGCGAGGTGGTGCATCACCTCCTGCATAACGACGGCACGCGTATTTCCGAGGGAAGTTTTATCCGGATGGTGGATTCTTTTGCCGACAACGAGCGTATCGTGGACACCATGATCACGCGGGGAGCCTTGCCGCAGGCGGCCATCAAACGAATGACGGAAAAGGTGTCCACCACGCTTCAGAAA
>CAZXYG010000005.1:0-3177 GCA_964644885.1 uncultured Rickettsiales bacterium | reverse complement strand
CATGGGGATGCAGCAGGTGGATCGCGAACTGATGAACCTGGTGGATGATCTGGAAAAATACGGCCAGCTCGAAAAATCGCTGGCTTCCGGCTATGGCATGCTGACGCAGCTCTTGGATGGCATCGACCAACTCGGCAGCCTTAATCCCATTTCCACGCTGGCGTGCGGCAATCTCGTACTCTTCTGCATCAGCCTGTCGCGCTTAACCGGAGTGCCCTATGTTAATGTTAAAAAGTTGGTGGATGACCGGGAGGGAGGGCTGAAAGCATTGTACGAACGCGCGGCTCTGCCGGAGAAACTCGCGGAAGCGGTCTATTTGGCGGTAGGCGTCATCCAGGATATGGATGCCGCGCATGCGCAAGAAAAAACAGCGCGCGCACGCGATGACCTTGCGGGCATGGTGCGGAAAATAACGGAAGCGTCAAAGGGCAAGAAAATACCGAATCTGGCTCACTTTGTTGCGATCATTCAACACCATATTGAGGCCAATCAGAGCGCATGGTGATAGTGCGCATAAAAAACGCTGCCCCCGCAAAACGCAGGGGCAGCGGCTCAGTAAACCTTTAGGCTAGGCAGTCCGCCGCGACAGCAGCGTCAGGAGAAGCAGAAAAAGCAGCGTCTCCGTCAGTGTGAGCGGCACCGTGAATACGGTGGGCAATACGATCATCAGAAGCGGCGATACAAACAGATGTATCACACCGATAACCAGCATGACCACAATGCCCAGGATAAAAATACTCCCAAGATTGCGAATATTCCATTCTTTGTAGTTAATGTTCATAATCACACCCTCCTTTACGTGGTTGGCACAGGTTATCCCATGCCCCTGCATTATACCATAAATGGTCATTGCCACCAAAAATAAGAGCGCTTTTGTGTTGCACCGCAGCATACGTCATTACATTGACATATAATGATATTATTTAATTTCTTGCGCGTCTAAAATAAAGGCTGATGACGCATCATAAGAATGCAGAGCGGTATATTGCTCTGCAGCATAATGAGCGTCACTGGTGACGCCACCAGTGACGCTCATTGATCGAGTAAATGGGGGTGTAATGATGAATGGAACGGTCTTCCAGAACCTGGCCTACCTGATTATCGAGTATGAAGATGCGTGCGTTGATATAGGCCGCCAGCACCGCATGAATGATGCCGAGATTCTCGTCCCTGAGCACCACGACGCGCAGGCTGTCATTCGGCCAGCCCAGCGCGCGCAACGCCATGAACTTGGCAATTGCGTAATCCTCGCAATCGCCGTCCTTGATATAGAACTGGTACGGCGTGGCCCAATAGTCCGGCACGCCCCAGTTGATTGGATCGATGATATAGGGAGCAGCGTTAACATAGCGGTTGACGCGATCAAGTTGCGCGTAAGCTTCCTTGCCTTCCAGGGAGCGTAAAAAGCGGCGCAGTTTCCCCAGGTGGCAGTGCGTGAATGCATTGGCGTTGCAATCGCCGTCGCGTATAGTGTGATGAGCGTAGCGCTCCATGGTAGAAATCCACTTGGGAAAGGACGTAAGCTTGGAAGAACGCACTTCCCGGACGCCGAACAGATTGTCCGCTTTTCCGGCCATGGGCGACAACGCAAGGCAGAGGGCGATGGAAAGACCGAAAAACTTTGGAAAAAGATGCATTTTTCAACTTTACCATTAGCGCAAGAGTTATTAAAGTCCCTACGCACCAGGATCACATGAGATATGCCTAACACAAAACCCTTTCATCCGATCCGCAATACCACAAAAACGACCACCGGCATTTTATTGATCGCCGCCGTGTTGTTGGCTCTGGCGTTACTGGCGCTGATGTTGATCATAAGCTTTGCTAACGATCAATACCGCCGCGATCTGCATAGCTGGGAGCAGCGAATGGATATTGTTGCGGATATCCGCGAGTCCGCCGTGGAAAAATGGCTGAAAGATCAGTTTGACACGTTACACTCCGTGGCCGGTAACGTCAGTTTGCGGCTCTATATGACCGAGCTCGCAGGGGGTGGAAACGCAAAAGGCGAAGCCGCTCAGATTACTTTCTTGCGCAACTATTTGGCGGTGACCGCCGAGCGTGCGGGTTTTGCCGTGACTAACGGCAGCGCGGAGGTTAAGGCCAGCATACCCGCCACCTATCAAGCCGGCCTTGCTCTGCTGAATGCCGCCGGCGACATGGTGGTGGCGACTCCCGGCATGCCAGCGCCGAGCGAGATGCTCCGCGCTTTCATCCAGAAAGCGCCCAAAGCGCAAGACGCTCTCCAGGATATTTATCGCACTGAAAACAACGTGGTGTCCATGGCGTTCCTGGCGCCGGTGTTTGCCGTTCAGGGCGATCCGGTGCCGGAGCAGCAGATTGGCTGGGTGTTCGGTGTGAAGCCGGTGGCCACGGAACTTTATCCCCTGCTTGCTTTTCCAAAACAGGCTGAAAAAACAGAAGAAACCGTGCTGGTTCGCAGCGTCGAAGGCGCGGTTGAATACCTCTCGCCGCTACGCGACGGCTCGTTGCCGCTTACCCGGCGCCTTGATTCATCCGAGGCGCAAGCGGCGAATTTCGGCATAACAAACCCTGGCCATTTCGGACGCAGGCGCGATTATAATTATGACGATGTTTTGATAACGGCGCGGAACATCACACACACGGGTTGGACGCTCGTACATATGATTAACTACGAGGAAGCGCTGGGTGAAAGCGAGCAGAGGCGGCTGGCGCTTGTAGGCGTCGGACTGCTTGGCGTAGGGCTTATACTGGTCGGGTTTTTCGCGGTGTGGCGGCACGGCACATCGGTTCGGTACCGCCAGCTTGCGGAGAAATTTAAAAGCCAGGAAGCATTGCTTAGGCTGGTGGCTGATAACCAGCCCGATGCCATGACGATCGTGGATCAGGAGGCCACGTATCGTTTTGCCAACCTTCAAGCCGCCCGCGCCCTGGAAACCGGAGTGGAAGACATGGTTGGCCGTAAGGTCAAGCATTTACTCGGCCCGGAAAAAGCGGGAGCGATAGAGGCGATCGAGCAGGCGGTTCTGGAGCGCGATGTCCCGGTAACCCAAGTGGAGCAAAGGGAAAAAGGTGGCGCGGCGTGCGTGATGCAGGTGAAATACCTGCCGTTGCAACACATTCCGGCTATTCTTACCGACAACCTATCCGCCGGTATGCTGGCGGTGGAGCAGGACATCACGGCCGCTATAACCG
>CAZXYG010000004.1:43681-48153 GCA_964644885.1 uncultured Rickettsiales bacterium | reverse complement strand
AGATACATGCGCCCGCCATTACGATTATTCGCGGTAAAGACGGTCATATTAACGCCCAAAACATCGGCGCGGCATCGTCTAAACCGGCAGAAACCGCTTCAGCGCCCACCGCAGTGCTGCCGCTTGTGTTTGTGCGCCGGTTGATAATCAGCGATGGCGCCATGACTTACATCGACCGCTTACAGGCACCGGAATTTCAGGCTAAGATCGACGACATCGATATTGATATCAACGGATTCTCTCTTACTGACCCATTCACTGTTGCCATGACAATGGCAACATTTGCCTCGGAACAAAATATCGAGGCAAAAGGCACCGTGACGCTCAATCTGCCAAAAAAATCTGCCACGGTGCGTGCCGTAGAAGGCGCGCTGGACATATCAAAAATAAACTGGAAGCAGGTGCAGCAATTGCCGGGAGCGGCGCATATGCCAGTTCCGAGCGCCGCAAAAGGCATGCTGCGGATAGGCCTTAAGGAGCTTTCCGCCGGCTCCGCGGGCATTGGAAACGCGGTGATGGACATCACTCTGGAAAAAGGGCAGGTCACGTTGCGCGACATAGCGCCCGGCATCACGCTTGCTATTCCCGCACTGGATGCCTCTGTCACCGATTTCTCGCCGAACGGCACGCCATTCCGCTTTAGGGTGAATGCGGCATATCTCAGCCAGCAGCCTAACATTTTCCTTGAAGGCACGGGAGCAATTAACCTTGAAAATCCGGAGCAACGCTTTTCGGATATTCTTCTTAAAACAGATCTCTCGACCTTCGCGCTCGATGCATTGCGCACGGACATCGCAGCGCTGAAAAACTCTCCCCTGCCCGACCGGATGGCCGGAAAATTAGAAACCGCCGTCAAGGAATTGACGCTTGGCGCAAACGGACAATTAAAATCTTACCAAGCGGAAATCTCGCTCAGCGGCGGTGCCTTCAGCTTGAAAGAAATTACACCCGGCGTAACGCTTGATCTTGCCGGGGTGGAGGCTACGGTAAAAAACATCTCGCCCTCCACATGGGCAGCGTATCGCATGAAGGCAGCGGTTTTGAACGGCAGCGATCAGCCCAATATCTTCACCGAGGGCACCGTGTTCTTTAATCCGGTCGACCACGCTCTTACCGTTCGGGAAAGCACCATTACCACTGATCTTTCCACCCTATCGCTGGAGCGGTTAAAAGCATCCGTGGCCGCGCTGAAGGATACCACGCTGCCGGAGATCTTACGCGGCAAGGTCACGGCAACTATTCAGGAAGCGCGCGCCGGAGGCCCTGCACCCGCTTCCTTTTCCATCAACGCCACCCTCGATGAAGGCTATGTAAAAACAGCGCCATTGCTTGTGCCCGCAGAAAATATCACGTCGCGCCTGCGCGTTACGCAATCCGACTTGACGGTGGATAGTCTTTCGCTGAATCTCGGTAAAGGCACGATCAAAGCAAGCGGCATTGTGAAGGATTATCTGGGCCGGAAGCCATTCACGGCAATCATTCAAACCGGCGGGCTGGAAATCGCCGAGATCGTCAACCAAGCGCAATGGCCGATCAAGGCCAGCGGGGCAATCAATGCCGGCATCGCCCTGGCGGGAGAAGGCTTTGATGCGGAAGCGCTGAAAAAAATACTGCGTGGCCAGGGCACTATTGAGATCGCGGGCGGAAAATTGACCGATTTTAACGCGCTAAAATTGGTGATGGACAAAATCAGCATCGTGCCAAATTTCGGACAGATTATCGAAACGCGCCTTCCGGCGCGGTGGCAGCAGAAGCTTCAGCAGAAAGATACGCTGCTGACCAAGGTTTCCTTGCAAACCGCGCTGCAGAACGGCATCATGACGATCAAGCCGGTAGTCATCAGCGCTGAAGGGTTCGATTTCGAAGGCAACGGCACCATGAGCCTTCTGGATCAAAGCTACGCCATGAACGGCGTGTTTATCATGCCGCAGGATATGGCCACGGAGATGGCGGCAGTCGTGCCGGAAATGGGCTACATAATGGATGCAAACAAACAAATCCGGTTTCCTCTTCACGTGGAAGGCAGAGGATCGCAGGTTTCCTTCGCGCCGGATTTGGGTAATGTCGCCGCAACCATCATCCAAAATAAAGGCAAGGAAGAAATATTAAAATTACTCGATAAGAAATTAGGCGTAAAATTACCACCACAGAGCGCGGCGGGTACGTCAACCCCTTCACCTCAGGAACCCGCCTCTCCCGAACAGCAGCTCCAGCAGAACCTACTCGAAGGCGTAGGAAAATTTCTGCAGTGAAGAAGGCGCGCATTGCATGAAATTTCTCACATTCAGCACCATAAATTGGCTTGGGTTATGGACGCTATATACCAAGGAAGTGCTGCGCTTTATCAAGGTTTACAACCAGACGCTGATCGCGCCGATGGTGACTTCGCTGCTTTTTCTTGCCATTTTCTCGCTGGCGCTGGATGGCAAAGACCATGCCGTCGGCACCGTGCCCTATCAGGAATACGTGGCCGTGGGCCTCATCATAATGACCATCGTCCAAAACGCCTTCGCTACGACCTCTTCCTCACTCATCATGGGCAAGGTGATCGGCACCGTGATCGATTTTCTGATGCCGCCCATCAGCGCAGGAGAAATGGTGTTCGCTATGGCGATGGCCGCCATGACGCGAGGCTTCGCCGTGGGGCTTCTGGTGGCAACCGCCATCGCGTTTTTTGTTCCGCTTTCCGTGCACAGCGTGGCACTGGTTTTATTCTACGTCTGCATTTCCTCGCTGATGCTTGGTCTTCTGGGCTTGCTCACGGGCATCGTCACCGACAGTTTTGACCAGATGGCCGCCGTAACAAGCTATATTATAACGCCCCTTGCCTTTCTTTCCGGCACTTTCTATTCCGTGAATAATCTGCCTGCGTTTTGGCAAAATCTGAATTATTTGAATCCTTTCTTCTACATGATCGACGGCTTCCGCTACGCCATGACCGGCTACGCCGACGGCCCGATCCTCACCGGTGCGTTGGTACTGATTATTACCAGCGCCGCGCTTTACGCACTCACTCACGCCCTTATTGCGCGCGGATACAGGCTGAAAACTTAATCAAACTCCTTGCATATCCAGAATACGATACGCAAAATAATGAATAACGCGACAAGAATCAGGAAAGCGACAAAAAGCCGCTCGCTCCAATCAAGCGCAAGAAACCACCTGAAACAAGGGGGTACGCCGCGAGTGCATTCTTCCACTCTATCGAACATTTCAATTTTCCTTATCCATGAAGAACGCCACGGTAAATATGAAAAGAATGATGCCAACCCCTATCGCCCCTAACACAACCCACACCTGGAAAAATGTAGGCAATAGAGAATGCCAGTAAAGCAAGTCGTCAAAGGAACGTACCTTCTTAAAGGAAAAGACGATTTCCTGGATGGTATTCAGCTTGTGCATGATTTATTTTTCGCCCGCCGCAATTTTTCGGCTCCGCCCAGCTTGATGAGCTGAGGCTTGCCGTCATGGGCCAAAGCGCCCGGCGCCACATCCTTGCGAATAGTGCTGCCCGCGCCGACGATGGCTCCTTCTCCGATCTTTACCGGCGCCACCAGGCTGGTATTGGATCCGATAAAAGCGCCGTCGCCGATCTCAGTGACGTATTTATGGAAGCCGTCATAGTTGCAGGTTACGGTGCCCGCGCCGATATTCACTTCTTCGCCGATAGCCGCATCGCCAATATAGGTCAGATGGCCGACTTTGCTTCCCTTGCCTATTGTTGACTTTTTAATTTCCACGAAATTGCCCACCCGCGCGTCTTCGCCGATCATGGCTCCTGGTCGCAGGCGGGCGAACGGCCCGACCGCCGCGCCGGAATCAAGTGTCGCTCCTTCCACATGGGAGAACGATTTAACTTCCGCGTTATCGCGCACCGTCACGCCCGGCCCGAAAACCACGTGGGGATGCACGACGACATCTTTTCCGAACCGCGTATCCTCGCATAGAAACACCGTTTCCGGCGCGATCATAGTCACGCCGTTCGCCATCGCCCTTTGGCGCAAGTTGTTTTGGAGCATGGCTTCAGCCTCGGCTAATTGGCCGCGTGAATTGATGCCCATCACCTCCCCTTCCTCCGCTTCGGCGACGCGGCAGGCATAGCCTTGCGCCAAAGCAAGCTCTACAATATCCGTGAGGTAATATTCTTTTTTGGCGTTGGTGTTTTTTATCTGATCGAGCAAGGTTTTCAGCACCGCGCCGCGAACCGCCATCACGCCGGAATTACAGAGCGGGATGGCGCGCTCGGCTTGCGTGGCGTCCTTGAACTCGACAATCCGCTCCAGGTTGCCCCGCTTATCCAGCGCCAACCTTCCATATTCCGCCGGATCAGCCGGGCGGAACCCCAGCACCGCCACCGCATCACTCTCCTGCTTGAGCGTTCCGATCAGGCGAACGATCGTTTCCGCCCGGACGAACGGCGTATCGCCATAAAGCACCAGCGCCGTGCCGGTAAATCCCTTCAACTCTGGAAG
>CAZXYG010000004.1:39081-43671 GCA_964644885.1 uncultured Rickettsiales bacterium | reverse complement strand
GGAAGCGCAGCTTTAACCGCATCCCCCGTCCCTTTTTGTGTTTTCTGGATAGCCACCTTGCCGTGCGCAAAGGTCTTTATCACATATTCCCGCACGCTTTCCATTTGCGGGCCGATCACGGCAACAACCTTGCTTGCGCCGATCGCCTTCACCGCATCAAGCACAAAACCAAGCATGGGCTTGCCCGCGATTCTATGCATCACCTTGGGCAGGTCGGATTTCATGCGCGTCCCCTTTCCCGCCGCCAGGATAATCGCTGCTATTTCTTGTTTCTCAGGCACCTCGATACCTTTGTGAAATACCATTGTGATCGAACCCCTTCCTCATTATGCTGGCGCAACAAACAGATTCAAGACATTTTGGCAATGGCGGCGGAATCCTTTTACTTTTCACTCCTGGGCGTGACCGGCGGAATGCTCATCGCAGCCGTTGCCGTTCTTATACCGAAAATGCAAGCGCTGCGGCACCTCCAGCATGAAAAAGATGCGGAACACCACGCCCGCATCGAAGCGGAAACGCAAGCGAAGCTGCTGCAACAGGAAATGACCCTGCTGCGGCGGGAGATGTCGGATTGGGAAAAAACCAAAGAGCGCCATCTTGAGGCCGCCAAGGCTTCCGTTCTGAAAGCCGGATCGGAAATATCCAGCAAGCTTCTGGAAGATCATAAGCGTGAAGCCGAAGCGGCGCGCAAGGAAAATGAACGGCGCGTCCAGGAAACCACCGAGCGCCTGCACCATCAATTCAAAGGCGTGTTCGAATCGGTAAAATCGCTGAACGACCAGGTAAAGGAATCGAAGGACACCGTGGAAACGGTGCACCGCGCCCTTCTTTCCCCAGGCGGCGCGGGCAGCTTGGCCGAAATCACGCTGGAAAATGTTTTCCGCGCCTCCGGCCTGATCGAAAGCCAGGATTATACCATGCAATACTGGATGGAAGCGGAGGGCGGCGGCCAAAAACCGGATGCTTTCGTCAATCTTCCGGACAATGATTTTCTGATTGTGGACAGCAAAGCGTCTAAATTTTTCGTGGAGCTGGGCAGCGCCGCGACCGGCTCCGAGGAAGAAAAACAGTTATTGGCTCAACTCAAGAAAACCATGAACGCGCACTTGCAGGAACTCATCAAGCGCAATTACCGCGAAGGGCTGGAAGCGCATCTGAAAAAATCCGGGAGAGCCGAAAAACCGAACCGCATAACCATGCTTATGTTTTTACCCACGGAAACCGCGCTGGATCGCCTTCGCAAGGCCGACCAGAACTTCATGGACAAAGCCTGGAAAGAGCGCATCCTGCCCGTCGGTCCGACGGGGCTGGTGAATATCCTGCTGCATGCAAAACTCTTCATCACTAATGTCCGGCAGGAAGCGAATCACCTGGTCATTATCGAGGAAATCAAGAAATTGCTCGGGAACGTGGCGCGATTGCAGGATCTTTCCGCCGGCCTGGGCAAAAACCTAAAGGGCGCGCTTGAGAAATACGATGCGTTCGCCAGTTCCTTCAACCGCCACTTTCTAGGAAAAACCAGAAAACTGGCCACATTGGATATCACATCGCGCCGGCAGGAGCCTATCCAGAATCTCCCTCGCTACCATATCTACCAGGATGATCAGCTTGTGGAAGGCGAATCGGAGGAAGTGCCGGAAAGGCCGGAGCTGGAGAAAGTTTTCTAATATCCGCGGTTACACGTTAAAGCTCTGCATCAGGCTGCTGCTTAACATATACCAGCCGTCCACCAGCACAAAGAATATCAGCTTGAACGGCAGCGCGATCAGCACCGGCGGCAGCATCATCATACCCATGGACATCAGCGTGGAAGCCACCATCATATCAATAATCAGGAACGGCACGAAAATCAGGAATCCGATTTCAAAAGCACGCCGGAGCTCGCTGATCATGAAGGCCGGCACAAGAATGCGCAGCGGCGTTGCTTCCGATTTTTCGATTTTCGGTTTTCCGGCCATATCCACGAACAAGGATAAATCCTTCTCCCGCACGTTCAGCATCATGAAAGCATGGAACGGCGCAACCGTGCGATCAAAGGCCTGCTCCTGCGTGATTTTCTCTTCGATAAGCGGCTCGATGCCGTCCGTGTAGGCTTTTTCAAACACCGGCGCCATGATGAATACGGTGAGGAACAGCGCCAGACTCACCAGCACCGGGTTAGGCGGCGTCTGCTGAATGCCGAGCGCGCTCCTGAGTAACGAGAGCACCACGATAATGCGCGTGAAGGACGTCACCATCATCAGAATCGAGGGCGCAAGGCTTAAGACAGTCAGCAGCGCGACAAGCTGGAGTATGCGCGCCGTGGCGGAACCCGCTTGCGCGCCCAGATCGATATTGATGGTCTGGGCGAAAAGCCCTAAGGGCAGTAAAGCCATCAAGAACGTCCCGCCGATAATCAAGCGTTTTTTATTCACTCTTGCGCCCCTTCCCCGGCTTGATGCCGCTTTCGATCACCGTATCGCGTTCGCCGGAAAGCAGCACCAGATGCTCAACGTTATCGCGCCGCAGCAATATAAGCCGCCGCCGCGTATCAACGGGTAAAATCTCCACAATGGCGAGGCGTTTCTCTCCGCCCTTTCCGGCACGGGCCGCATATATTCTGTTGCCGCCAAACTTCCGCGCCAGAAACGAGAGCAGCCCGATCAAGGCCAATACGAATACCAAAGCCAGCACTGAATGCAAAATACCGCCGGCTTCCATCAGTTATTCTCTTCGGGCTTCGAACTTTTCACTCCGCCGGCCTTGGCATAAGCCTTCCAGGCATGCGCCTGGCGGGAAATCCCATGTATCTCGTCCCTCAGTGTATCGCGGCGTCGCACCATCTCCTCCGAAAGCCGCCCCAGATCCTCCACTAATTGTTCCAGACCGCTTCGGAAAGAATCGGATTCAGACTGCGGCAGGGCCATAAGCGCGTCGCAAAGCTTGCGCACGTGCGCTTCGAACGGCGCGAGATCGACCGGCTTTCCGTCCTCCATGTCTTTCCTGGCGCACGCCATCATGTCGCGCGCGGCAGCAATCAGATCAGCCGGACCCGGTAGTGCCATGAGACCTCTCTCTATTCCTGCGGTAGATATACGACAATATCTCCGCCACCGCAACATAGGCCTCAATGGGAATAAACGAATCGATTTCGAGCGCGCCGAGAATCTCGGCAAGGTCGGCGTCTTCGTGGATATCGATGCCATATTCACGCGCGATCGCCACAATCTGCTCGGCGAGAAGCCCTTCGCCCTTTGCCACCATGCGCGGCGCGGGATCAACTCCCTTTTCAAACGAAAGCGCTACCGCCTTTCGCTTCTTTTCACCTTTATGAATGAGATCGTCAAAATCGGGCATGCCGCCACCATTGTAATAAACTTTACGCATTATACTACAACGCGATCTGTAGGCGGAGAGAGAAAACCGTTCGGAAATTATTTGGAATGACTTAACACGTGACAAACATGCGTTTCTTTGCTACCTAGCCTTTCTCTCTTACGGCGGGGTAGCTCAGTTGGTAGAGCAGCGGGGTCATAATCCGCGTGTCGGGGGTTCGATTCCCTCCCCCGCTACCATTAGACACACCGCGCGACGCTGCATCCTGAAACACCAAAGAACGCGTAAGAGCAAAGGTCGCCGCGCGCTGTAGAATTTCCCCTATCTTGTCTTTCCGTGCGCTGGCATGTATGAATGTGCATTGGGAAACGGCGAACACGGCGCGTGCACACATGTTTTGAAGGGCATTTTTATCCCGTGTTCGCCGCGCGTTCGCTGCAACAGGCTAGGCCCAAGGAGTTTTCTTATAGGCCTTGTTCCCAAGAAGATAAATGTACTCCTCCATCATTTTTCCGGAATAGGTTGTACCTTTTGTTCACGATCGCTATCGCCGTAGGTAGAGCATCCTCAATCGAGGACGCTAATTTTTTCTCTATATATTGTCTTTCTAGACTTAATTGGGCGCAAACTTGTTCAGCGGTTTCAGCCAATACTGCTATACCATCACTCATGATGACACGATCCGCATCGTACTTTTCTGCCAGTTTGACAAACTCCAATAACGCTGGGCGTATTCTTTCTTCAAAAACCATTGTGGACCTGTCTTCTTTTTCGCTTACTGCACAGCTAAAACCAGCAGCATATGCTGCGTAAAACTTTGTGTTTTTCCTTGATATTCTGGCAAGTAAATCTTTGAGCCACGTTTGACCATTATTATCCACTATTGAAGGAGTTCCCGTTTTATCTTCAGTAGGCACTATTTTATCTGCTTCACCCTGCGCGGCCAGAGACCGCTTATCTCGAGGCTTAAATCCTATTGCCTTCTCCCCCCTTCTTAACGCCCTGACACTTACTTTATAAAAAATATCTACATTTTTAACAGGATGACTCTCATTTTCATCTTCCTTAGAATCTGCCGCTTTAGTACAATTATATGCCCTCAATACAGCAAAAACCTGCGATATTACTTGTAATTTCCCTTCACTACTTACTTCCGGCAAAAACGTATCATCGGACACAAACCTCTCAATCGGTTCTAAAATCTTTGCCTTGACCTCCTGCTGCTCAAAAAAACCTGTAATATCAAAGAAACGGGAAACAGCACCAATACGTTCT
>CAZXYG010000004.1:32856-39071 GCA_964644885.1 uncultured Rickettsiales bacterium | reverse complement strand
CTCCAGTTCAGGGTTGAAATTGGCAGTGGGTCTTCTTTTGTGAGAAATACGGGCTATTTCTACGAAGTCGAAACTGTGATCTGTTTCTTCGTTTTTACTCATATACATAACCGGATACTCTCAAATGTTACCACATAAACATTAATAAAGGATTAAGTTTATGCCACTTTTCCCATAGTACGGGACAATTTTTAAATAATCTCAAACATTCACCTGCAAACACACGGCGAACGCCGTGCAGTTTTGGGGCGGGAAGCCGTGGTTCTTAAGGATTGAATCCTTGTCACGCTACCATAAAAGACCCGGACCCTTTCCGAAGTGGTGCGCCCGGCGGGATTCGAACCCACGACCTTTAGATTCGGAATCTAACGCTCTATCCAGCTGAGCTACGGGCGCACAAAGCAGGGCCACAACCATAGCCAATCCGATATCAGATACAAGAAAAACTAAAGGCTTGATGCCGATGGAAATCCGATGGCAGACAGTACATTTTCATGCATGTGGCGTGTCGCTTCAAATGACCATAGATGTTGCTTAGCGTATAAAACTATAGAATAATCGCTCGCTGATCTTTATTTAAAAATTTTGCACATGCCGGCAGCGGCATGGTGTGGTTTTATCACTTTCCTCGGAGTTTTTTCATGCTGGAAACCAGCCTTGACTTAATCGTTACGTTCGTCAAGGAATTTGGTTATACCGGCATTTTTTTCATGACCTTCCTGGAAAGCTCTTTTTTACCCATACCTTCGGAAATTACTATGATTCCCGCCGGCTATCTTATCAGCAAGGGGGAAATGAATGCCGCCCTCACCCTACTCTGCAGCACCGCCGGAACCGTATGCGGCGCATGTTTCAATTACTGGATCGCGGAACGATTCGGGCTGCGCTTCATTGCGCGTTTCGGCCATTATTTTGGCATCTCGGCAGCCCGCCTGAAAAAAATAGAAGACTATTTCCACGAGCATGGACCGATTTCCATCTTTACGGGCAGGCTGATCCCTGGGCTACGGCACTTTATTTCCCTCCCCGCCGGAATCGCGCGCATGCACTTGCGGCGCTTTATTTTCTATACTGCCACAGGCGGCGGCATCTGGATGGCCACGTTGTTAGTGCTGGGCTTCGTCATCGGGGAAAACGAAGCACTGTTGAAAAAATACCTTCTGCTTATCAAAGTGTCTATCCTGCTCATTATCGCCGCTATCATCAGCGCCTACGTTTGGCAGCATCGCATTCGTAAACGCCGCCGCGCACACCAGAAAAAACAATAAAGAGGTGGGTGTGGTCTATGCCGTTTCGAGAATCTCCCGAACCAAAGGCACGGTAATGGCTTTGCCATGCTGAAGAGCCGCCGTATCAATAACCTCAACAATATTGTGCAACGCAACATACGAACGTTCAAGCCGGCGTACGAGGTAGGGCAATACGCCCTCCCCCGCTCTGAGCTGCCTGTCCGCAAACTGTTTCACCAACAATGCTTCGAGCAGCCTATCATCCGGCGGGCCGATGGAAGCAGTCATCGCCGCACCTAAACGCGACCGAAGATCCGGAAGCCTGAAAGGAAGCTGCCCGGACGCCGTCCGGGAGGTCAGGAGTAAATATCCACCCTTCTCGTGCACATAATTGTGAAGATGCACCAGCGCCGTTTCGGAAGCCAGACCATCGATATTCTCCACCACGACATGCATGCTTTCCAAAAACTTCTCAGGCGTGGAGTCCTGCAAATCCTCAGCGGCAATAACCGATGCGCCGGATTTCACCTGCCACATATAAGCAAGATGCGTTTTTCCCGATTTTGGCGGCCCGGAAAGCAGCATTGTCCGCGACGGCCATTCCGGCCACTGCATGACAAGCCGGAACGCATGATGGTTGGCATCCGAAACGATAAAATTTTCGGCAGCGTAATCCGCTTGGAATTCCAAGGAAAAAACGTATTGTGGTTCCGGCATACGGCTATACTTTTACTGCCCTGCGCTGCGTAATAAATGTAACTCCCATTCCCCAAACGAGCCTTGCCTGAGGGCAAGCCCGGTCGCGAGCAACTGCACCGCAAATTCCTCCACAGGATCGCTATCATAACGGATCACTATCCGCGCATGATTGGCGGCAAGAGAAAGCACTTCCATTGCCTTGATTGTTTTTACTTCTTCTATCCGTTTCTTGATTTCCACCCATTCCGAAAGGCCGGAAAAAGGCACTTTAACCTCAAGCGTCGAAGCATTTTGAGAAGGCTCTCCACTTTCCACTTGTTTTTTCCACTGCTCCTCCAGCGTTTGGACAACCCCGTTTATCGCCTTCTCGAACAACGCAGCCCTATCCTGACCTTCCTCTCCTTCAACATAAAGAGTCTTTTCCGATCTGATCTGCGTGCCTTTCAGAAACCGCAACAGCACGTTGAGGACAGGCGGCTTATCTACCGCCCGCTCCTCTATCATTGCTTCCGCGAGAATAACCTCTCCGGCATGATAGCGGCTCGCAAGTTGTTCCAAGGCCTTGAAATCACCTAGCATGACATTGCGTGAAGACAGCACCCGCACATCCTCCAGATCGCCGGCGGGTATCGCCACAGGCACCGCCCAACTCATGTAGGCATGTTTATTCCACGCATCGCGCCATAAATTTTGCGGTTCCCAGAGATAAACCTGATTATTTTCCTGCAGCATCGGCACCACAAGCGCGAGCGGAGCTATCTTCTCGGCAAATTCAACCTGCTTCTCCTTAAGCAACGATCGCACCTTGTCCGGATGGAAGCGAACGGTCACTTGCGCCTGGTATGTGGTGCCGCCGATTTTTTCCTCTCCCACCTCAATGGCCTGCACTAGCGTTGCGATCTCCGCTTCCCCCAAAGCGGGTGCTTTATCCCTGGAACGCGGGGAAACCAGCCGGTCAAGCAGCGCAACAAATGCTTGGGCCTGAGCCTTATCGAGCGCAATTTTTCGCGCCTTCCCAGCATCCTCCGCCGTTTCGTTTACCCGAACATCCGCAACCGTGTAGACATTCTCCGTAGCAACGACAGGCTGCGCCGCGGATGCGGAAAAGCTTATGAGAAGCAGCGCCAGCGCAATAGCGGGCATCCGCTTGCAAAAGCCTCTTCTTTCAGTATCATGTCGCACCATGCGAATAGTGATACAGGGTTTTTCACCGTTGTTAAGCTAAAAGTGGCTACATTGGCAGATACGATTCTTAACTCCAGCACCATCTCGGCCAAGACGGCCAATGGATCGTCCGCGACATTATTCGTGGGAGAAAAATACAATGACTAGATCCTCTCACCTCACTTACGCCAAAGCGGGCGTTAATATTGACGCGGGCAACGCGCTGGTCCAGGCCATCAAGCCCTTGGTTCGAAAAACCAAGCGTCCGGGCGCGGGCGCCATTGACATTGGCGGTTTCGGCGGCCTGTTCGATCTTAAGGAATGCGGCTATAAGGATCCGGTTCTGGTCGCCGCCACGGATGGTGTCGGCACCAAGCTCAAACTGGCGGAAGCCATGGGAGATTATAGCGGCATTGGCATCGATCTGGTAGCCATGTGCGTTAACGATCTTGTGGTGCAGGGCGCGGAGCCGCTGTTTTTCTTGGATTATTACGCCACGGGAAAGCTGGATATAGCGTCCGCGAAAACGACCATTGCGGGAATCGCGGAGGGCTGCGTGACAAGCGGTTGCGCACTGATAGGCGGAGAAACAGCCGAAATGCCTGGCATGTACCGTCCCGGCGAATGCGACATCGCGGGATTCGCCGTAGGCGCCGTGGAACGCGGAGACATCCTGCCGAAAATCAACAGCATCAGAACCGGGGATGTCATCCTTGGGCTTTTCTCCAGCGGCATCCATTCTAACGGGTTTTCGCTGGTGCGGCATATCCTGGAAAAAACGGGCACGGGCCTCAAGGAAAAACCCAAAGGATGGAAAATATCCGTCGGCGAAACTCTAATCGCGCCTACGCGAATTTATGTTAAAACATGTCTGAAATTAGCCGCAACCGGATATATCAAGGCTTTTGCCCATATCACAGGCGGGGGCCTCACGGAAAATATTCCGCGCGTGCTGCCGGAAGGCATGACCGCCGCTATTGATTGCGCGTCCTGGTCATTGCCGGAAGTCTTTCGCTGGTTGGCTGAAAACGGAAATATCAAACCGGCGGAGATGTTGCGTACCTTTAATTGCGGCATCGGCATGGTAGCCGTCGTGGCAAGAAAAGATCTGGATGCGGCGCGCCGCACGCTCAAGAAAATGAAGGAAGACCATGCCGTCATCGGCCGTGTCGTCGCAGGCAGAGAACGGCATTCCGTTTATGCCAACATCGACGGCATGTATGATTAAGCGCCCCATCGCCGTATTGATCTCCGGACGCGGAAGCAATCTTCAGGCCTTGATTGATGCCTGCGCCCAGGCGGATTACCCCGCCCGGGTCGCGGCGGTTATATCAAACAATCCAAAAGCGCAGGGCTTGGAACGCGCCGAGGCAGCGGGCATCGCCACCGAAATCGTCAATCATAGGGATTACCCGTCCCGCCAGGCGTTCGAGCAGGCATTGGATAAGGCTTTACGCGCTCATGCGGTGGAATTCGTGGTGCTGGCCGGATTCATGCGCGTGCTCACCGCCGGTTTTGTGAACCAATGGTATGGGAAAATGATCAATATCCATCCTTCTCTTCTCCCCGCGTTCCGGGGCGCGCATGCGCACCGCGAAGCTATCGCGGCGGGCGTGAAGCTCTCCGGCTGCACCGTGCATTTCGTTTCGCCGGAGACGGATGCCGGGCCGATCATCCTGCAAGCCGCCGTGCCTGTTTTCTCCAAAGACACGGAAGAAACGCTGGCCTCCCGCGTACTCGCAGCGGAACACCGCTGCTTGCCTTATGCCGTGAGGCTGCTTGCCGCGGGTGGGATTGCGCTTCAAAATGATACAGTCCGATTCTCCGAGGAAAATAGGGATCCGGGCGCGTGGATTATGCATCCTGTTGCACATCCTTGATATCGTAGAATGGCGCAATCACCTCCCAGTTGGGATTTAAGCGATCTATACGCCTCGATGGCGGATAAGCGCATCGCCGCCGATCTGAAGCGGCTGAGGGAAACGGCGCGGCAGTTTCAAAAAACCTACGAAGGAAGGGTAGCCGGGCTCAAGGCCCCCTCCCTCACCGAAGCCATACGCGCATACGAGGCGATCGAAGAACGCTCCGGGAAACTGACGAGCTATGCCTATCTGGTCTACGCCGAGCAGATGTCCGATGCCAAGCGCTCTGCCTTTTATCAGCGCATCAGCGAGGCAGCAAACGAAATCGGCGCCGATCTGCTGTTTTTCACGCTGGAACTCAACCGCATGGAGAAAGCGCCGGAACTGAAGCATTACGCGCCATGGCTACGCGACGTGCGCGCTTTCCGCACCCACCGGCTTTCCAACGACCTTGAGCAGCTTCTTCACGAAAAAACCATCACCGGCTATTCCGCCTGGAACCGCCTGTTCGATGAAACCCTTGCCGACCTGCGTTTTCCGTTCCGGGGAAAGCCTCTCGCCTGCGCGGAAATCCTCAACCATCTTTCCTCGCCCGACGAGAAAAAACGCAAGGAAGCAGGGCAATCCTTCGGAAAAACGCTGGGCGAGAACGCCAAACTTTTCGCTTCGATCAGTAACGTGCTGGCCAAGGATAAAGCGATCGAGGATAAATGGCGGCAATATAAGCGCCCCATCTCCTCGCGCAACCTCGCCAATCATATCGAGGACAAGGTAGTGGAAACTCTGCTCGCCGCCGTGAAGGAAAGCTACCCCCGGCTCTCGCACCGCTATTACAAGCTGAAAGCCAAGTGGCTGGGCAAGAAAAAGCTGGATACATGGGATCGCAACGCCCCCCTGCCCTGGCAGGATACAAGCCGCATCTCTTGGCCGGAAGCGCGCGATATCGTGCTGGAATCGTACCATGCGTTCTCGCCGGAAATGGCGAAAATCGGAAAGCGATTCTTCGATCGGAACTGGATCGACGCGGCGGTACGGAAAGGCAAGGATTCCGGTGCGTTCTCGCATCACGCCGTGCCGTCCGTGCATCCGTATATCCTCATGAACTACCAAGGCAAGCTCGACGACGTGATGACGCTCGCGCACGAATTGGGCCACGGCGTACATCAGGTCTTGAGCGCCAAGCAGGGCGCGTTGATGTGCGATACGCCGCTGACGCTGGCCGAAACCGCCTCGGTGTTCGGCGAACAGCTCACCTTCCGCA
>CAZXYG010000004.1:30074-32846 GCA_964644885.1 uncultured Rickettsiales bacterium | reverse complement strand
CCTTCCGCATGCTGCTGAAGCGCGAGCGCAACCCCGCGAAGCGCAAAGCGCTGATCGCCGGCAAGGTGGAGGATATGCTGAATACCGTGGTGCGCCAAGTGGCGTTCTGCGAGTTCGAGCGCCTGCTGCATGACGAGCGCAAGCAAGGCGAAGTATCGGTGGCCCGCATCGGCGAAATCTGGATGCAGGTGCAGAAGGAAAGCCTGGGGCCGGCGTTCCGCTTTAGCAAGGAATATCGGCATTACTGGGCCTATATCGGGCATTTCATCCACGCGCCGTTTTACGTCTATGCCTATGCGTTCGGCGATTGCCTGGTGAACGCGCTCTATGCGCGCTACCTGCAAGGCATGCCTGGCTTCGAGGATAAATATCTGGCGATGCTGGAAGCGGGCGGCACGCTGCGGCACAAGGAATTGCTGGCCCCCTTCGGCCTGGACGCTTCCCGCCCCGATTTCTGGCGCAAGGGGCTGGACGTGATTAGCGGGTTGATTGACGCGTTGGAGAAATGATATTTGTAGTTACAGATAATAGTTGACACCTGAAATTGATGTAGTTACAATTATGAAGATTTCATATAATCCAGCCAAGCGTAAGAAAATATTGGCTGAGCGCGGGCTGGATTTTGAAGCGGCACCGAAAGTCTTTGAAGGGCTTATATTAGAATTTCCTGACATGCGCCACGATTACGGAGAAGAACGCATGATAACGGTAGGTTTTTTGGATAACCGCATGGTGATAATTATCTGGACGCAACGCGGGGATACGCGCCGCATAATTTCGATGAGAAAAACCAATGAGAAAGAACAAAAAAGATTCAGGCAACGACTTATCTAAAGTCGATGCTCATGTTATTCAGCCGGAGGAATATGAGGACATTCCGGAATTGGATGAGGAGTGGTTTGATCGCGCTAATCTCTATATCGGCAGTAAATTGGTACGCCGCGGCAGGCCGCCTTCGGTCAATCCGAAGCGGCAGGTGACGCTGCGTCTTGACGCTGAGGTTCTGGAGGCGTTCAAAGCCGGTGGCAAGGGCTGGCAGACTCGCATCAACAAGGCCTTAAGAGAATGGATAGAGGGGAAAAGTTGAACCGAATGCCGTCATTGAGAACTGAGGGAAATGTAAGCAGGAAGAAAGGGTCCAGGGGAACCCTTCCTTACGCTGCTTACACGTGCCGCTTAAAAACATTTTGAAAGACGGCACTTCCATACTAACAACACGCCTTCCTTGGCAACGGAATGGCGTGTGATGGGACCGGAAATCATCTCTACATCCGAATTCCTTACTGCACTCCATGTTATGCTTCTTTCCCATTCCCGAAATTGGGAGGAATAGAAAAACCACTGCCGTGTAGTGCGGTTTCGGTTCATCACCAGCCACTCGGTAATCGGCTTAACACATTGACAGCCTCCGGCGCATTTTTCAGTGCCGCCAATGTTACATCTCCGCCACGCATAAAGCCCCAACTCCGGCTTTACGAGTGTGTCCAAAAGCGTCTCGTTGGTTTTTCCTGCACCAATATGAAAACTTACCTTTTCAAACCAACGTGCGGACTCCGGAAGCTCACCGACTTTTTTGAGCGAATCCATTAAATTTACAAAAAACGGATCGCTTTTTAGACATGTCGCCGCTTTTGCCAGCGCCTTAGGTCTTCCCGGCGGGGGCGGCAAAGTGTCTTGCTTTGCCTCCGCTGGCGTCCTGTTGTCGCATCCTACGATCCCACTGCCCACGCTAAAAACGGATAAAGCCAGCGTGACGAGAATCGCGCAAAGAAGATTGCGTTTCATAAAACGTTCCTTAAAATAAATAAGGTGAAAATGATTGATCACCATACTGCCCTGGCCAGTATGGCATTGAAAAAAATGGCCCAGAAAATCAGGCAGAAAACAATACTACCATTGTAAAAAAGGTTAATATATCGTTAACAAAATAACGATTTTTAATAATTTTTATACCTTATTATGCCCACGGTTAAGCAGGCGTCATCGCCCTATAATTTTCTCGCTGCGCTCGAAAATTCGGGCGATGACGCCATACAGGGTTCGAGGAGATAATGGCCCCGCGAAACAACAGCATCTTGTTGCGCGGCGGGCCGTTTCCGTATATTTCTTGCCCATGGGGAGAAAAACCGCATGAGCCGCAGGAACGATCACACGCGGGAGCAGTTGCGCGGGATGGTGATCCAGGCCGCCCGCGCACTGGTGCAAAGCGAGGGCCGGGAAGGACTAAGCGCTCGCCGTCTGGCTGAGCGCATCGGTTACACGGTAGGCACGCTCTACAATCTTTTCTATAATCTCGACGACATCGTGATGCATGTGAATGCGGAAACGCTGGATGAAATCCACGCGCGCCTGCAACCCATCCCCGGCCAATATACCCGCCCCAACCGCATCCTGATCGAGATGGCGCGGGAATATGCACGCTATGCCGCCCAGAATTATTTCCTGTGGAGCCTGGTGTTCCACCAGACGCCCACGCAGCGCCTCCCGGACTGGTACCGCGAAAAATTCCAGCGCATTTTTGCGCTGGTGGAGCAGGTGGTGGTGAGCCTTGCTCCGGAGGCCGGAAGAGAGGACGCCGTCAGCGCCGCCCACGTGCTATGGGCCGGACTGCACGGCATCTGCGCACTTTCGCTCAACGGCAAGCTGCCGCTGCATACCGGCAGGAACCAGGAAATTCTCTGCGAATCGCTGGTGATGCACTTCCTGGAGGGTTACCTCGCCCGCGTGCAAAACCCGGTGGCGGCCTAAAAGAAAAAGCGGGGCGTTGGCGAC
>CAZXYG010000004.1:24501-30064 GCA_964644885.1 uncultured Rickettsiales bacterium | reverse complement strand
GAAATCATACTATTTTTTGCGTTATACCTGCGTCGCGAAATGGGTGCCTGGCGGCACCAGCGCCGTGCCTTCGTTGGGCACGCTGGAAGAAGCTTTCAGCTCTCCGCCCGATGTGCTCGGATTGTTAAGCGCCTCCAATCCCCCGCCTATGATGTCATCGTTGGCAATTTCCGCATGCCGCTCCGCGCTTATCTGAATGCTAAGCTGTACCACCCGCGCCTGCACCGAGGGCGGAACGCCGTGGCGCTGAATTTCTCTGGCGGTCTGGGGCGAGACCGCGCCATCCCCTGCCAAGCCGCGCAACGACTGCTGGGAAAAGGAACCGGGAATAGGCGCAGAGCTTTCCTTCCTTCCTTCTGATTGCCGGGGTTTCTCCGCGCCGCCGTCATCGTCGCTGAGAGATTCCACCGTCGCTAGAGCCTTGAAAGCATTACCGCCCACATCGGCCTCTTCGCCAGCAGCATTCACAATATTCTGATCGCCGAGATCCTCGGCCGCCGCGGCATTGCTTGCCGCCTGCAACGCGGTATCCTCGCTGTTTACTTCGCTCGCCCGGAAAAACAGCGCGGGATTGCCAATGGCACTGATTTCAACCATATGAGAATTATACTATATTATATAGTATATATCAAGTGCTTATATTGTATAATTAAAGTGATTTATTATACATTTATCTTGTTTTGTATCGATGATGCCTTACAATGCCTTCCGGATGCTGGATAACCGAAAGAATAACAGGCTCCGCGCCTATCGGCGCGGCATACTGGGCGAATACGGCGCCATCGCCTATCTCACGCTGCGCGGATGGCGGCTTGTGGAACGGCGATTCAAATGCAATGCCGGAGAAATCGACCTGATTGCGCGCAAAGGGCGGCAGCTTGCGATCGTGGAGGTCAAGACCCGCGGCGATGAGCGCGCGGAAGAAGTGCTCAGCCCGCAACAGCGGAGAAGAATCAGCAGAGCCGCTGCGATATACCTTGCAAAACATCCGGAGTTTGCTAGTTTTTTCGTCAGATTCGACGTGATCGTCGTATTGCCGTGGCAGCGCTTGCGGCACATACCAAACGCCTGGGAGGTCGATACGCCATGAAAACCGCCAATGTATTCCTGTGCATGACCGCAATGCTGAGCCTTGCGGGCTGCACGACGTTCGCCATGAGCGGCGTGACCACCGCGGGCTATACCATGGCCGAGGAGCGAACGGTAGGGCATGTTATCGACGACGCCTCGATCGCCGCCCAGATCAATTCCAACTTTCTTCAGAAAGACGTGAACGAGCTGTTTCAAAAAGTGGGAGTGACGGTCATCGAAGGCCGCGTATTGCTTACCGGTTCAGTCAACAGGCCGGAAGCCCGCGTGGAAGCGGTGCGGATCGCCTGGCACCCAAAAGGCGTCAAGGAAGTACTCAACGAAATCCAGATAAGCAAGGTCAACCCCAAGCAATACGCGCAAGACGTGTTCATCAGCGCGCAGGTTAAAAGCCGCATGCTGCTGGATCGGGATATCCGCTCGATCAACTACAACGTCGAAACGGTGAACGGCGTTGTCTATCTTATCGGCTTGGCGCGCGGGCAAGAGGAACTGACAAGAGTGACCGACATCACCAGCCGCGTCAAGGGCGTGAAAAAAGTGGTCAGCCATGTCCAGGTAATGGAGCCGAAGCCGGTAGCCGCAGTTAAGTAATTATTTCATACCGCAGGAAAAACAAGCGGGGTCTTTGCCCATCTTTACTTTGCGTGCGGCATTTCGCAGCGTATTCAGAATCAGCATATGCCCGGCAAGGCTTTCGCCGATGCCGAGAAGTTCTTTGATCACTTCTCCGGCCTGCCAGCTTCCGGCGATCCCTGCTATTGCGCCAAGCACTCCGCTTTCGGCGCAGGAAGGAAGGACTTCGCGTGGCGGGATTTCGCCGTAGACGCAACGGTAACAGGGCTGCGCCGGCTCGTATCCCCGGAACGCGGCGATATGCGCGTCAAAACCGATAATAGCAGCAGAAACAAGAGGCTTGCGCCATTTCAAACACGTATCATTCACCAGGAACCGCGTCTCAAAATTATCGCTGCCATCCGCCACCACGTCATAATCTTTGATGATTGTCTCCGCGTTCTCCGCCGTCAACCGGGCATGAATCGGGATAACTGTTACGCCCGGATTGAGATCGTGGACGGCGTCCGTGGCGCTTTCCACCTTGGGGCGACCGATGTCGCCCGTTTCATGAAGAATTTGACGTTGGAGGTTGGAAAGTGCCACGGTGTCGCTATCCACGACGCCGATGGCGCCGATCCCTGCCGCAGCAAGGTATAATATAAGCGGAGAGCCAAGCCCTCCCGCACCAATCGTCAGCACGCGGGAGGATAGCAGTTTTTCCTGTCCCTTCTCGCCGATTTCCGGCAACGCCAGATGACGGGAGTAGCGGACGCGCTGCTCCTCTGTAATCGGCATGGGACTGCGGAATATCTTATTCGCTAAACAGATCCGTGGAAAGGTAGCGCTCGGCGAACGAAGCCAGAATAACCACCACCTGCTTGCCTTTATTTTCCTTGCGTGCCGCGATTTGCAGCGCGGCGGCCAAGGTCGCGCCGGAAGAGATGCCGCCAGGAATGCCCTCGATCTTCGCCATTTTGCGGGCCGTTTCAAAAGCCGTTTCGTTGGCCACGGTGAATACTTCATCGATCAGGTCTTTCTTCAGCACGTCAGGCACGAACCCCGCGCCGATGCCTTGAATTTTATGCGGTCCGGGCTTGCCTCCGGAAAGCACCGGACTATCTTCCGGTTCCACAGCTACGATCTTGATACCGGGCTTGCGCGCCTTCAGCGCTTCGCCTACGCCGGTAATGGTGCCGCCTGTGCCCACGCCGGTCACAAAAATATCGACTTTGCCCTGCGTATCGTTCCACACTTCCTCGGCAGTGGTGTTGCGGTGAATCAAAGGATTAGCCGGATTCTTGAACTGCTGGAGCATGACGGCTTTCGGATTCGAAGCCAAAATCTCCTCGGCGCGCTCGATAGCGCCGCGCATGCCCTTGGCGGCAGGAGTCAACTCCAGTTCCGCGCCGAGCAGCTTTAGCATTTTTCGGCGCTCGATCGACATGCTCTCCGGCATGGTGAGAATCAGCTTGTAGCCGCGCGCGGCGCAGATGAAAGCCAACGCAATGCCGGTATTGCCGGAAGTCGGCTCAACCAGAACGGCATCCTTACTGATGCGGCCTTCGGCTTCGGCGACCTCGATCATGCCAAGCGCCAGCCTATCTTTCACCGAGGCAAGAGGGTTGAAAAATTCACACTTAGCCAACACTTCAGCCACGCACCCGGCGTCTTTAGTCATTTTATTGATACGCACCAGCGGCGTATCGCCCACGGTAGCGATAATATCGTTGTAAACCTTGCCCCGGCCTTTGGTATGAAAAAACTTAGACTCATCAAGCTGTTTCTGTTGTTTTGCTGCTGCGGTTTTTGTCATATAGATTCCCTATTCTGGTTGGAGCGTAGCGTTGCTGGCAGGGGCCAGCGGCCCAGATCATGCCTTATACCGCCAAATATCATAAAGTTCAACTAGGATTCAGATAGTAAAACCGGCGTGCGGCGCATGGTTTCGACAATGCCCTTGCTTTCGGCTTGAGCGTAAAGATCCTGCAGCGTAATGGCGGTAAGCTGTTTATGCATTTCCAAGAACAACGAATCCACAATTGGAGATATGATGTTTTTATTTAGTAATGTTCTTTTATTAGCTGAACAATAGGTAATATTTGTTATGTTATAAATATCTCCGAGAGGAATATTCCGGCGTTCGCGGGCAAGCAGGTAACCACCCTTCGGCCCGCGCACGCTGCGCAGAATGTGGGCGCGAACAAGCCTCTGCAACATAGGTTCCAGATAGCGTATCGGAACCTGCATGGATTTGGCGATTGCGGCGCTGCGTACCGGATCCGGACCGCCCTTGCAAGCGATATAAAGCACCGCTTCGATGGCCAGAAACGATTTTCTGAATGCAGCGTCAGGCATGGCCGGTGGAGCCGAAACCGCCCGCGCCGCGTTTTGTTTCAGCTAATTCTACGACTTCCTCCAAAACCGCCTGCGTGCACGGCGCAAGTATCATCTGTGCGATGCGCATGCCGCGTGTAACGATAAACGATTCCTGTCCCAGGTTAATCAGGATAACGCAAACCTCGCCACGATAATCCGCGTCGATCGTACCGGGGGCGTTTAGCACCGTAACGCCGCTTTTGAGCGCTAGGCCAGAGCGCGGCCTTACTTGCGCTTCATAACCTTCCGGCAACGCTATGGAAAAGCCGGCAGAAATGAGCTTTCGTTCTCCCGGCTTGAGAATTATATCTTGCGCAATGGCTGCGCAAATATCCATTCCCGCGCTGTGCGCAGTGGCATAAAAAGGCAGGGGAAGATCGCTGCCGTGCGGTAGTTTCTTTATCTCAACTTTTACGGTATGTTTTATATTCATCATGTCATCATGCTAATCTCAAGTTAGTTTTCTTATTCTTATTTCCTTTAAAATGCTCTCCTATCCTTACGGCAAGCCGCTGTGCGATTTCAATCTTGCTAAGGGTAGGCCAATCTTCCACTTCTCCTCCGGCAATGAAGTGGATCGTGCTCTCATCTTTGCCGAAGACCGCGCCGCCGGAGACATCGTTCGCCAACATCCAGTCACAATTCTTGCGTTCACGTTTACGCCTGGCGTTTTTGACTACATTTTCCGTTTCCGCCGCAAAACCGATAATAAGCCGCGGGCGGTTGGTGCGTTTTTTACCCAAGCATTCCAGGATATCCGGGTTTTCCATAAAGGTGAACGCCATATCCTCACCAGGTTTTTTCTTGATTTTTTGAGGCATAATATCGGCGGCGCGCCAGTCCGCCACCGCCGCCGCGCACACGACGATGTCGGCGGGCAGCGCCTTTTCGCATGCTTCCAGCATTTCGCGAGCGGATTCCACGCGGATAATATTCACGCCTTCCGGGCTAGGCAGAGCCGTGGGGCCGGAAACGAGGGTCACTTCCGCACCCAGCATCTCCAGCGCCGCCGCGATGGCATACCCCTGCTTGCCGGTGGAGCGATTGGCGATGTAACGCACCGGGTCGATAGCTTCAAGCGTAGGGCCGCTAGTAACAATGGCCTTTAGCCCTTTAAGGGGCCGCGCCCCGGCGCGGCGGTCGCCGCCCGTTTCCATAAATGCCTGCACGACGCCGACGATTTCCGCCGGTTCGGCCATGCGGCCTTCGCCTTCTTCACCACAGGCAAGACTCCCGGCGGAAGGGCCGATGAAGCCGATTCCGTCTTGCTTAAGCTGTCGTATATTGCGCTGCGTAGCGGGATTCTGCCACATACGAACATTCATGGCCGGAGCAACGACAACCGGCTTGTCCGTGGCGAGAAGGAGGGCGCTGGCAAGATCATCCGCCAAACCGAGCGCCATTTTTGCCAGAATATCGGCGCTGGCGGGCGCCACCGCAATGAGATCGTGCTCGCGCGCGAGCCGAATATGCCCCATTTCGGTTTCGTCTTTCAAAGAAAAGAGATCGCCATAAACCGGGTTGCCGGAAAGCGAGGCGC
>CAZXYG010000004.1:0-24457 GCA_964644885.1 uncultured Rickettsiales bacterium | reverse complement strand
TAGAGGAATCAGTATATTTTACTTTTTTAGAAGGTACAATCTAAACCGTCAACATCCACGTCACCACCGCCGCAATGCCCGCCGAGAGCAGGGCGATATGCCACCAGCGGAGGGGAGAGGCGCTGGCGCCGGCATGAGCGGTAAAGGATTGCACTGTGTCAGGATGCAGCTTAAGGCCCTCCGGCGTTATCACTTTCGGTAAATTTCCGGCGGCGGAAAGCAGTCCGTGAATGTTCTTATCGAAATGCTTCAAGCGGTCGCCCGCTTCGCGCTTGAGACGCCCCGCCGGGCCGAAATGTTCTTGATACCACTCTTCAATCAAAGAGCTTGCGAGTTTCCAGATATTCACGTTGGGATTCAGCATGCGGCCGATACCCTCGGCCAGCATCATGTTTTTCTGGAGCAATAATAATTGCGGCTGGGTTTCCATCCGGAACGCCTCGGTGACGCGGAATAACTGTTGAAGCAGGCGCGCAATGGAAATCTCATTTTGCGGCAGGCCGAAAATAGGCTCGGCGATGGAGCGGCAGGCCAGCGCGAAATCCTCCACTGACTGATCGGCGGGTACATACCCCGCGGCAAAATGCACCTCGGCCACGCGCCGGTAATCGCGCTTCAGGAAACCATGCAGCATCTCAGCCAGAAATAGGCGCTCGCGCCAATCCAGGCGACCCATGATACCGAAATCCACCAGGATCAGGCGGCCGTCTTTCGCCACAAACAGGTTACCGGGATGCATATCGGCATGAAAAAACCCGTCGCGGTAGACCTGCTTGAAGAAAATGCGCCCCGCGCGGGCGATAAGCGCATCCATGTCGTGCCCGGCAGCGCGCAGTTCCGCCACATCGCCAATGCGCGTGCCGTTAATGCGTTCTAACGTTAATATGCGACCGGTAGTGTGGCGCCAATCCACTGCGGGCACGATAAGGTCGCTATCTCCGGCGAAATTTTCTCGCGCCTGCTCAATGGCGGCGGCTTCCATGCGCATATCCATCTCGCGGCGAACGGTTTGCTCCACCGTACGCACCACTTCATGAAGTCGCAGACGCTTCAACCTGGGATATGCACGCTCCGCCATTTCCGATAACCAGTAAAACAGCGCAATGTCGTGCGCGAAGGCGTCCTCAATGCCGGGGCGGAGGATTTTGACCGCCAGTTCCCTGCCCGCACGATCCGTTGCAAAATGCACCTGCGCGATGGAAGCCGCCGCTACCGGCTCTTCCTCGAAGGTTTTAAATATTTCCTCCAGCGGCTTTCCATATTCCTCCTCAATGGAACGCCGCACATGCTTAAAGGAAAAAGGCGGCAGACGATCCTGCAGCAGCGCGAGGTCATCGGCGATGTCTTGCCCGATCAGGTCAGACCGCGTGGAAAGCGCCTGTCCCAGCTTAATGAAAGCGGGGCCAAGCTCCTGCAATGCCAGCGCCAGCCGCTCACCGGCGCTTCCTTTGCGATATTTAAAAGGATAGAGCGCACATAATGCGCACAGTCCAGGCGCAGCGCCGATACGACGCAAAACAATCAACGCATCGTAACACGCCAGCACATGCGCGATGCGGAAGAGCTTCAGGATAGGGCGGCGCATGTCAGATTTTCCATCCCGAATGGATCGCCACGATGCCGCCGGAGAGCGACCGCGTGGTGACGCGCACGAATCCCGCCTTGCGAAGCATGGCGGCGAATGTTTCTCTATCCGGGAACCGACGGATGCTTTCGACCAGATAGCGATAGGCTTCGCGATTGCCGGTCACGGCTTCGCCCACAGCGGGAATGACCCGGAACGAATAAAAATCATAAAGCGGGGAAAACATGGAATGCCGAACCGGGCTGAATTCCAGGCACAGGAAACGCCCCCCCGGCTTCAGCACGCGGTATATCTCGGCCAGTGCTTTTTCCTTGCGCGTCACATTGCGAATGCCGAAAGCGACGGCGCAATCATCAAAATGATTATCGGCGAAAGGAAGCGATTCAGCATCGCCGCATTGCCACGCGATCCCCCGGAGTATATTCCGGTCGATAGCCCGCGCACGGCCTTCCTCCAGCATGTTCTCATTGATGTCACAGACGGTGACGCGGATATCGTTCCGTTTTTTCAGCAGGCGAAAGGCGATATCGCCCGTGCCGCCCGCTAGATCGAGGATATGCGCGCCTTTCCGTAAGGCCAGCATCTCCACAAAGCTGTTTTTCCACACGCGATGCAAACCTACGCTCATCAGATCATTCATCAGGTCGTAACGCGAAGAAACGGCGTTGAATATATTGCGCACCAGCGTGGCTTTCTCTTCTGCGGGAACCTTGCGGGAACCGAAATCGACGGTTTTTTGTGGCTTGCGGGTCATGGGGAAGGTAGTAATAACTCCAAAACCAGTAGGATGCATCAGGAAAATGCCTGAATTGCCCGAAGTGGAAACCGTCGCCAGCGCGCTTCGGCAGCAGTGCGAAGGGCAGATGATTGAAAAGGTGCTATGCCGCAGGCATGATTTGCGCTACCCACTGCCCAAGGATTTCGCGGCAACGCTTACAGGCAGAAAGATTGCGCGCGTAGAGCGCCGGGCAAAATATATACTCATGACATTGAACAAATGCAGCGCCGGCTCCCCCCAAAACCATTCCGGCGGCGAGATCGTCCTGATCCTCCATCTTGGCATGAGCGGAAGGGTGCTGATTCACGATAAACCTCCCGCGGCATACGCTACGCACGATCATGTGATACTCACCTTTCAAGGCGGAAAAACCCTGATCTATAACGATGCGCGGCGCTTCGGCCTGATGGCGCTTTGCCGCACGGGCGAATGGAAGCGCCATCCGTTCTTCAAGACACTGGGGCCGGAGCCGCTTAGCGAAGCATTCATGCCCGATTCTCTTCACAAGGCATTCGGCAAAAGAAAAGCCGGCGTCAAGGCGGCGCTGATGGATCAGCGCGTCGTGGCGGGCTTAGGCAATATCTACGTGTGCGAGGCGCTATTCCGCAGCGGGGTTTCACCCCACAAACAGGCCTCGAAAATCAGCCGGGAAAAAACCGCGACATTGGTTAAAAACATACGCAAGGTTCTGGAAGAGGCCATTGAATCAGGCGGCTCCACGCTCAGAGATTATGTACGCTCCAACGGTGATCCGGGTTATTTTCAACATCGCTTTTTTGTTTATGGCCGCGAACATGAATCTTGCCTCGTCTGCGGAACTTCGATAAAGAGAACGGTGCAACAGGGACGCTCTACCTTCTTTTGCCCCGCATGCCAGAAATAGAGGAGCACAGATGTTTCGGTTCTTAGTTCTCATTTTTCTGCTTTCCGCCTGCGCGCACATGAATAAAACCGCGGAAGGAGAGCTGGCGTTCCTTCCCGATATAGAGGGCGTTCCCATTTATGAAGGATTCGCGGTCAACGAGGACAAACGCAGCTTCTACGACTCGCCGGACGGTAAAGTAGCCGAAATCGTAATTGAAGGCGAAGCCGACGGGGATGCGGTCAGCGCCTTCTATGCCGAAACGCTTCCCCAGTTAGGCTGGGAACAGCAGAAAGAAGGCGGGTTCAAACGCGGAAAGGAAGCGTTGGATCTAGAGGTTAGCACGCACGCGCATCGCGTCGCGGTAAAATTTTCCTTGCAACCGGCGGATTGAGTCGCGGCTCATGCATGAGATCCTTACAACACGTCTATTTAAAAAAATAACGACCGCGAGCCTCCCGGCGCTTAGCGTTCTCAGCCTTTGTTTTTTTTGCGCGGGACTCTATTTCGCTCTGTTCGCCTCGCCTCCGGACTACCAGCAGGGCGAAACTGTGCGTATGATGTACGTGCATGTGCCCGCCGCGTGGATGGCGCTTTCGGGATATGTCGCGCTGGCGCTTTTTTGTGCCTCCGGCTTTATCTGGAAAAATCCGCTTTCCGCGATTATCGCTTCCGCCATTGCGCCGGTGGGAGCCGCATTCACGGCCATCACCCTTATCACAGGATCGCTCTGGGGAAAACCGATCTGGGGCGCCTGGTGGGTATGGGATGCCCGGCTGACTTCGATGCTGGTATTGCTTTTTTTCTATGCCGGATACATGGCGCTGCGCGGAAGCTTCGACAACCCGGAACGAGGCGCTAAAGCCGCGTCCCTATTCGCGCTGGTCGGCCTCGTGAATATTCCCATCGTCAAATTTTCGGTCGAATGGTGGTACACATTGCATCAGCCCGCCAGCGTATTCCGCGCCGAAGGGCCGAGCATCCATGGCTCCATGCTGTTGCCGCTCTTGCTTATGTGCGCAGGATTTGCCTGTTATTTCGCCGTGGTGACGCTTTACCGAACGCAAAGCGAATTGCTTGCCAGGCGCATATTGCGCTGCAAAATGGCCCGGTTAGCCTAGAAAATTACTTTACTTTCTTCCTCCCATTCCTATATAAGGATAGCCCTTGCATCATACGGAGAAGAGCGTCGCTATGGCTTATGTCGTCACCGAGCAGTGCATTCGCTGCAAGCACATGGATTGCGTGGAGGTGTGCCCCGTGGATTGTTTCTACGAGGGCGAAAACATGCTGGTCATCAACCCGGACGAATGCATCGATTGCGGCGTGTGCGAGCCAGAATGCCCGGTGGACGCCATCGAGCCGGAAAAGCCGGAGAACGTGAAGTGGCTGGAATTAAACCGCGAATACTCGGAAAAATGGCCCAACATCACCGTTAATCGCGGCGCCCTGCCCGATGCGGCGGAGCATAAAGGCGAGCCGGACAAACTCAGCAAATACTTCAGCCCCAAGCCCGGCCAGGGGACTTAATCCGGCGGATTTACTACTTAGAGAGGATTGGCTTCTTGTCTATTGCCTCAAGGCCGACGTCTAACAGGCTTCTAGGCAAAACCCCCGAGGGAATTTTAGCTTCAATGACTTCGGCTTGCATAATAGCAAAGTTTACGCCTGTTTCTTTGGTTATAGCCCGCAGCCTATCAATAATACCGGAAACCTCTGTAGAGGTATAGACAGGTCTAGAATCCGCTGTCTTCAAATTTTCCGCTGCGGCTTGCACAGCCTCTAGAAAATTACTTTCAACTTTATTCTTATCGTTTTCAATCCATCTCACGATTTGTTCGGCCGGAAGGGCGCTTTCTTCGTCTATGAATGAGATTAATGCTTGCGCAGCACGCTTACTTCCCTCTTCGATTTCGGCAGCTCCTTCTTTTAACCGGTTTTGCAATGTTTGCAGCAAATCACCTTGCGCCTTTCCATCCTTTACGCAGTAAACCAGTGGCCGATTTACATCGGGACTGCACATAACTTCGTTAGAGTCCGAAATATATTTCTCAAGAAACCCTATCAAGTGTTGTGGAACGCCTATTACGTCTTGTGCAGCGGGAGCAGACCCCTCCTTATCCAATTTTCTGTTAGCACCATTATCATGCCCAAAACGCCCTTTGTAGACATCCTCCAAGTATATACTTTCTCCCGGAAGATATGTGTATTCCGAATAATAATCTCTTTTTTCGCCCTTCTCCATCGCATGATAGCTTACAATAAAGCGCGTAGGCACGTTGCTCTTGCCTTCAAAATATACAAACACCTGATCAATATTTTCTTTTTCCATTATCACCTCCAAACTATTCCCATTCCAGTAGGCATCATAAAGTAAAATTATTAATTAATAATTAACAAAACGCACAATATGCGCTGTTTTAAAAATTTAATTAAATTTTAATATATATTTTAGCTGAATTTTATGCTACAGTGTCTTACGATTTAGTGCTGGTTTAGGCGCTAATAGGGGATGGATGGTTCTGCACAAAAGTTGTGCTGTTTTTACATTTCTTTTAACGGGTGGGGGTATCAGCGAATGAGCAAAGCATATTCAGGTTTGGAGTTTTCCGTGGGCCACAAGGTGGTGTATCCCGCGCATGGCGTCGGCGGCATTGAAGCAGTCGAAGAACAAGCCATCGGCGGCATGGCGTTCACCGTTTATGTCGTGAAGTTCGAAAAGGATAAGATGATCCTGCGGATCCCAGTCAAAACCGCGACGAAATCCGGCCTGCGCAAGCTGTGCACGGTTGACGACCTGAAGCGGGTGCGCCTCACGCTGCGCGGCAAGGCTCGCACCAGCCGCGGCATGTGGAGCCGCCGCGCCAAGGAATACGAAAGCAAGATCAATTCCGGCAATATCCTATCGCTGGCCGAAGTGGTGCGCGATCTGCATAAGAACATTGACGATCCCGACCGTTCTTACAGCGAACGCATGATCTATGAGAACGCGCTGAACCGGTTGGTGGGCGAAGTCGCTGCCATTGAGAATTTGGACCACTCCGAAGCGGTCCATAACGTCGTCAGCACGATCGCCAGCGCCAGAATGCGCGAGGCGGCGTAATTTACTTTTGCGGAATATGCGATGGCGCCTTCGGGCGCCGTCGTTTTTTTATGCCTGAGATATGACCCCCGACCAAATTCTTCACGAATTTAAGGCTGCCCGTGCCGTTCTAAAAGGGCATTTTGTCCTTTCTTCCGGCCTGCACAGCGATACCTATCTGCAATGCGCCCGTGTACTGATGGATCCAGTCCGTGCCGAAAAGCTCTGCGCCGCTTTGGCGGCAAAAATCCGGCAACACCTCGGAAAAATAGCCATAGATCTGGTGGCCTCGCCCGCCATGGGCGGCGTGGTAGTAGGGTATGAAATAGCGCGGCAGCTTGGCATGCCCTCCATCTTCTGCGAGCGGGCGGAAGGAACCTTCGCCTTCCGGCGTGGATTTGCAATTGATAAAGGCGCGCGCGTGCTGGTAGTCGAGGATGTCGTCACAACCGGCAAATCCTCACTCGAAACCTTCGCCTGCATCGAGAAGGAAGGCGGGAAAATTATCGCCGAAGCCTGCCTGGTGGATCGCCGGGACGATAAAACGCACTTTCCAGTGCCGTTGGTGCCTTTGATTGAAATGCACATCAAAACCTACGCCGAAGACGCGCTGCCGCCAGACTTAGCCGCCACGCCTATTGAAAAGCCAGGCAGCCGGTGGCTGAAGCAGGCCTAGGCCTTATCCGCGAAATCCTTTCGCCAGCACGTATATTTCCGATGAATCCTTGCGGCTAGCGCCGGGCTTGACATGTTTCACCGAGGTAAAATGCTGCTTCATGCGCTGCAGCAGCGCTGTCTCGGCGCCGCCTTGCAAGACCTTCGCCAGGAATATGCCCCCCGGTTTTAGCACTTCCACCGCGAATTCAAGCGCCGCCTCGCATAACGCCATGATGCGCAAATGATCGGTCGCCCGGTGACCGGAAGCAGGCGCGGCCATATCGCTCAGCACCACATTGACGCCGGAAGGAAGCGCCTTGCGGATTTTTTGCACGGTTTCCTCTTCGAGAAAATCGCCTTCAATGCACGTCACTCCCTCCAAGAGAGCAATAGGCTGAATATCCACGGCAATCACGCGCGCGCCTTTTTCAATCGCCACCTGCGACCAGCTTCCGGGCGCCGCCCCAAGGTCCACCACGCACGCGCCAGGCTTCAGAAAACGCGCCTTCTCATCTATTTCCAAAAGCTTATAAGCGGCGCGGGAGCGATAACCTTCGCGTTTCGAGCGGATGACGTAAGGATCATTCAACTGCCGCTTGAGCCAACGTGTCGAGGACGGTTTTCTGCCTTTTGCCGTGCGCACGCGCACGGCTTTTCCACGATAGCCGGAGTCTCGTTTCTTTCCACTCATATAGGATCAGAAATCCAGATCCTTATAATGGTCCGGCGGGCGGAAGCCAGGAATACGGTCGTTAAGCAGGGGGCGGAAGCTGGGGCGCGATTTCATCAGCATATACCAATTTTTAGCTTCCTCGTTATGCTCCCACGGCACATCGCCTAAATAGTCCAGCGCCGAAAGATGCGCGGCGGCGGTAATATCCGCGAGCGAAAGCTTTTCTCCGGCCAGCCAGCCGTTGCGCGCGGTCAGGAAACCGATATAATCAAGGTGGTAAAGCATATTGCGCTTGCCGGCGCGAATGGCCTCCGAATCCGGGCCGCCTTTCTGGCGCAAGTATTTGAATACCTTCTCGTCCAGCAGATACTTGGACACCTCGTAATAGAACTTGTTATTGAACCAGCCCGAAATACGCCGCACTTCCGCGCGCTCTTTGGTATTTCTACCGATCAGAAGCGGCTCGGCATACGTTTCTTCCAGGTATTCGCAAATTGCCGTACTGTCGGCGTAAATACCCCCGTCATCCTCTACCAGCACCGGCACCTGAGCCGCCGGATTCATGGCTAAGAATTCTGGCCGCCGTTCCCAGAAATTTTCCGTTACCAGATCGCACTCAAGCGCTTTTTCCTTTAGAAACATCCTCACTTTACGGGAGAACGGAGAGAGCGGATAGTGATACAATACGCGCATGATTGAATCTTACAGACAAAAAAATCCCCCGCAAGCTCTCTTACGCCGTTTTACCCCTTCTAGTTGCGTGTTGACTTTCTGATTATATTGGGGGAAACTTCATCTCACATGATTTGTTATTGCATTTTCACGGGTTTATGATGACATTTAAGCGATGTAAAACCCTGCTCTTGGCAACGCTCGCGGCAAGCACTTTGCTTTCCGGCGGCGATGCCCTCGCCCTTTCGCTCAACGAAGGGCTGGCGCTGGCGTACCAGAACAATCCTAATCTCAAGGCAGCGCGCGAGGATCTCCACGCCACTAACGAAAGCCTGTCGCAAGCTTATTCTGGCTGGCTGCCAAGCCTTTTCGCTTCTTACGAACGCAGCCGTGAAAATGAAAAGCGCGGCGCTGGCGCGCAGGAGCAAAATACGCCGCATAGCCGTTCGCTGACATTGTCGCAACAGATTTTCAACGGCGGCGAAACAATGGCGCAAATCGGGCGCGCACAGGAACAGATTAACGCCGGGAGGGAACGGCTGAAGCGCATCGAGCAGCAAACGCTTGCCGCCACCGTCAGCACCTATATGGAAGTCGTGCGAGCGAAAGAAGTGCTCAAGCTCAGCACCAATAATGAAAAAGTGCTCGGCGAACAGCTTGATGCGGCGCAGCAACGCTTTAAGTTGGGCGAAGCAACCAAGACCGATGTCGCGCAAGCCGAATCGCGTCTGGCGCGAGGGAAATCCGACCGCATAGACGCCGAGGGCGCCCTTATTTCCGCCAAGGCCGGATTGCTGAGAGTGCTGGGCGCGGATATGACGATCACAGACGCTATCGCAACTCCAGCGCAGCGCCCTATATTGCCCAAGACGCTGGACGAGGCGCTGGACATCGCGCTGAAGTTCAATCCTACATTGCGCGAGGCGCAGTTCAGCCGCCAAGTGGCGCAAAAGGATATTTCTATCACGAAAGCCAGAATTCTGCCGGATGTCTCCGTCGTGGGCGATGTTAGCCGCGAGGAGCATTTGAGTACATCCACAGGCAGCAGCGCTGAAAGCGAATCCGTGGCACTGCGCGTTTCCGTTCCCCTCTACCAATCCGGAGCGGAATATTCGCGCGTACGGCAAGCCAAAAAAACCGCCTGGAGCGCCGAGGAGCAAGTGCAGGATATTCGCAACGCCACTATTGAAAATGTCACCAAGGCATGGGAGGATGTCCAGACTTCGCGGGCCATTATCCTATCGCGCAAAGCCGCGGTCGAAGCAGCGAATACCGCTCTTGACGGCGTCCGGGAGGAACGCGAGGTCGGGTCACGCACCACCCTGGATGTGTTGGACGCCGAGCAAGAATCCTTTATCGCCCAAGTGAATCTTGTGAGCGCCGAGCGCGATGAAGTCATCGCCAGTTATAATCTGCTTTCCACCACCGGCCAGTTAACCGCGAAATCATTGGGATTGGATGTCGCGCTTTATGACCCGGACGCGGAACTCAGCAAGGTGAAATATAAACTCATCGGTTACTAGATCCGCTGGCACTATTGCCACATTGCCTGCTTTTTTCGATAGTGTTCCGGAAGGGTTTTTGTCATATTCATTATCCAGGCAACGCAGTTCGTGCTATCGTGGTTTGAAATATGGCTGAGGCGGCAGTTGAAAAGGAACAAGGCAAAGAATCGGTGGAGGACATTCTCCACTCGATTCGCGACATCATAGCAAACGAAACGGCGGGAAACGCGGAAACGGAGATGGCGGAAGAAAAGAAAGAATCCGATGATATCCTGGAGTTGACGGAAGTCGTCGAAGGCGAGCAACCCAAACCTGGCAGCGACGTGCTGGATGAAATCGATAACGCCTTAAACAACACTTCGGCGGATAAAAAGGCTGATCCAGCCAAGCCGAAACCGGCTTCCGTGGAGGCTCCTTCCCCACCCCCCGCCGCAGCCAAGAAAAAACCCAAGGCGGCTTCCGGCCTTATTTCAGAAAATACGGCGCAGGCCTCAACCAATACCATCAAGAAGATGATACAAAGAGTCCCCCGCCAAGAAACAGGATCACCGGGATTGCGTTCCGGAGCCACGGTGGAGGATTTGGTTGTGGAAGCCTTGAAGCCCATGCTTGCCGAATGGCTGAATAAAAATCTTCCCGCGCTGGTCCGGCAGGTTGTCGAAAAAGAAATCCGCCATATCTTACCACGCGACGACTAACGACTAGGAGCGTCGCCACATGGTCATCCTCGGATTAGGTAGCAATATCGGCGACCGTGTTGCTTTTCTGCGTAGCGCCGTTGCGCTGCTTTCCGAGCACGTAAAAATCCTGAAATTCTCGTCTATTTATGAAAACAGTGCGCTGCTGCCGGAAAACGCGCCGGATTCTTGGAACATGCCCTACCTGAATATGGCGCTCATGGGTGAAACTACGCTGGCCCCGGCGGAGCTTCTCAAAACAATCAAAGCCATCGAAAACGCTCTGGGAAGGAAAAGCGACGGTCCACGATGGAGTCCGCGCGAAATTGATATTGATATCCTCGCCTGCGGCGAAAAAATCGTGCGATCCGATGCTCTCATCATTCCTCATGCGCGCCTGCTTGAACGTTCTTTTGCTCTTCTGCCTTTTGCGGAAGTGGCGCCGGACTGGGCATGGCCCCTGCCCGGACGCTGTTTCAAGCAAACGGCGCGACAACTGGCGGTGCAGGCGCTTATCCGTTTTCCTCAGCATAGCATCGTAAAAACCGATATCGTTCTTTCTGAGCCATGCCCGGCCTAACCACCACTTTGGTGGGCATCATCAACCTGACGCCGGATTCCTTTTCCGACGGTGGAAACTTTTCCACAACAGACGCCGCCGTAGAGTATGCTTTGCAGCTTACGGAGGAAGGCGCAGGCGTGCTGGATATTGGCGCCGAATCCACCCGGCCCGGCGCCACTCCGCTTTCATGGCAGGAGGAATGGGCTAGGCTGGAGCCTTTCCTGAAACGCCTTTCTGGCCGCTCCAGGCAATGCCTTCTCAGTCTCGATACCCGTCATGCGGAAAGCGCTCGACGCGCGCTCGATCATGGCATGGACTGGATTAATGACGTATCCGGCGTTTCCACGCCTGCAATGGCGGCGTTTCTCGCTTCCATACCGCAAAAGCTGGTGCTGATGCACAGCCTCTCGATCCCTGCTGAACGCGCCCGGACATTGCCGGAGACTACAGACCCCGTTCAGGCAATCCTAGCATGGGCAAAAAAGAAAATCGCAGCGCTGGAACAAAACGGCATCGCCCATGATCGGCTCATTTTTGATCCCGGCATCGGTTTCGGCAAAACGGCGGAACAATCGCTCACCTTGCTCAAGCGTATCGCACATTTCAAGGAACTCGGCGTGCCGATTATGGTAGGGCATTCGCGGAAATCGTTCCTCTCGTTGTTCACGCATGCGCCCGCTGAAAACCGGGATGCGGCAACCGCGGTTGTTTCATATTATCTAGCCAAGAAGGGAATTGAGTATTTGCGCGTCCATAATGTGAAGGGTAATCTCGCCGCGATGCGATTGGCCGAGGCATTGGAAAAATAATTATGATCCAGCGATTCCCGTTCATGGAATTAGCTTTAGCAAAAGCCGAAGAAGCCTTTCGGAACGACGAAGTGCCGGTGGGCGCTGTGATCGTGGACGGCAAACAGAACGTATTGGCGGCCCTTTCCAACCGCATGCGCGCGGAGAGCGACCCCACTGCCCATGCGGAAATGCTGTCTATTCGCGAAGCCTGCAAAAAAATGGGAAGCGGCTATCTTACCGATTGCGATGCATATGTCACTCTGGAACCCTGCCCCATGTGCGCTCAGGCGCTTGCCTTTGCTCGCATCCGCCGCCTTTATTTCGGCGCGGCGGACCTCAAGGGCGGAGGCGTGGAGCATGGTCCATGCATTTTTTCCCAGCCTACCTGCCATCACAGGCCAGAAGTGTATAGCGGCATCATGGAAGCCCCGGCAACGGAAATGCTCAAGCAGTTTTTCGCCGGGAAACGGAGCTAACTCTTCATTCCCTTAATCTTGGCCTCCAACTGCGCCAGGAATTGATCGAAGCCTTTCTGCGAAATTAGGCCGCCGAAATCGGAGCGCTGCGTGGTAACCAGGCTGATGCCCTCGCCCACGATGTCGATGACGCGGTATCCCCCGGAATCGTCCGCGCGCAGGCGATAATCGACGAATATCTTGGGTTTTTCCGCACCGTTATTCTCCAGCACGGTCTGCACCAAATATTGCTTGCCGTCGTCGGCGCGCACTTTTAGCACCGTCATGGTCTGGCCGGTATAACGGCGAAATTTCGGGATATACGTTTTCAGCAGATACGTGTGGTACAATTTTGCATATCCGGCGCGCTGCGCTTCCGAAGCCGTACGGTAATGCTTACCCAGCACAAAACGCCCCATCCAGCCGGTATCCACGGAGCGATCAAACAGTGTGCTCAATGCTTTCTCCTTATCGATATCCGATAGGCTATCATTCTTGATGGTTTTCAGCGCCTCATCAGCAAGCTTTTCCACGAAGGCGCGCGCTTGATCCTCCTCCGAAGCCATCAGCCCGAAAGGCGGACAGACAAAGACAACCAGTGCCAATAAAACAACTGCAAACATCCTGGCGGCCATTTTCCCTCCCCTCTGATACACTAACGAACGGGGCTATTCTGGTCCAATTTATTATAATTTTCAATCATCTTCGCACGACGCTGCGAATAGGCGCTCTTGACCGTGGAATAGGGATCGAAGGAATCCCGCCGCATGTCATCGATCGGTTCGATCAACTTCTCCCGGGTATCAATCATTTCCGCCGCACGGGTACTGACTGCCACCGGCCAGCTTACATAGGTCGAGGGACTGGCCAGCGCATCGCCGACCATCCCAAACGTGCCGCGCAGCGTAGAAGGCCCAAGCAATGGCCATACGATGTAAGGCCCGGTGCCTAAGCCGTAAAATCCCAGCGTTTGGTCAAAATCCTCTCTCCGCTCCGGCAAACCCCATTCCGTAGCTTGATCGAACGCGCCACCGATACCGATGGTCGAATTCAACACGAAACGCCAGAACGCGGTGAACATATTGTTCACGTCCCCCTGAAGTGCTGAATTGACGAATATGATAGGCGTGTTGAGATTGCCTACGAAGTGGCTTACGCGCTCCCTACCCCACTCCGGCATAACCTTGCGGTATCCCTTGGCCACCGGCTCAAGAACCACTTCATCCACCGTTTCATTAAAACGAAACACCGTGCGATTGAACCCTTCCAGCGGATCGGGAACAGGACGTATCTCCTCACCCGTTACCAGCACGGGCGGAATATCGGAAAAATCGTCCTCGGATTCGGAAAGATTCTGCGCAAGCTTCGGCTGCCGGCCCGGCTTTTCATCCGCCGCCGCCGAAAGCATTTTCTTCATGGCACGCTCTTCCGACACGGAAGCATTCTCCGCCGCTTTTGCCGTAACCACGGAAAAGCAGCTTAGCGCCGCTACTGTTACCAGTCCAAGCCTGCATCTCATCATATTAGGCATATATATACGGAACCGCGCAGGAAAAAAACCCAAAATCTCCGCTATGCCGCAATCGATGTAAAAATTCATTCCGCAGTGGCAATTGCATAACAGATTTCGCTGGCCTTCCCATGGCGGAATGTCATTATAGCAGCCCTATGGCCGAACATGACGTGCTCGTGAAATTAGAGGCATTCCTGGCGCTGAAGCCTCCTTCGGTGTCATTTGAATTCTTTCCGCCGAAAACCGAGGAAATGGAGCATACGCTCTGGGATGCGATTCAAAAGCTCGCGCCGCTGAAGCCACGCTACATTTCCGTAACATACGGAGCAGGAGGCAGTACGCGGGAACGCACCCATCAGACCGTCAAGCGCATCCTGTCTGAAACGAGCCTCTCCTCAGCCGCGCATCTTACCTGCGTCGGCGCGAGCCGCAGGGAAATAGACGCCGTGGCCCGCGATTACTGGTCCAGCGGCATCCGCCACATCGTGGCCTTGCGCGGCGATATGCCTGGCGGAGAACCCTATAAACCTCACCCGCAAGGTTATGCGTACGCGCTCGATCTTGTACGGGGGCTAAAAAAAGTGGCCGATTTCGAGATCAGCGTCGCCGCCTACCCGGAAACGCACCCTGAGGCTCCCTCTCCCCAGTTTGATATCGACTATCTGAAGCGCAAGTTGGACGCAGGAGCCAGCCGAGCCATTACGCAATATTTTTTCGACGTGGATGCATATTTCAGGTTCTTGGAAAGAACCCATAAAGCCGGCATCACGGCGCCCATCGTTCCGGGCCTTGTTCCCATTGTAAATTTCGCCCAGATCCTCGCATTCAGCAAGACCTGCGGCGCCAGCATCCCGAAGTGGGTTTACAGATTGATGGAGGGTCTGGATGAACAGCCGGAGCGGCGCAACATGATTTCTCTTCTGATCGCGGCCGAACAATGCAGGCTGCTAATGCAAGGCGGCGTGGAGCATATTCATTTTTATACGCTGAACCGCTCGCACCTGGTATTGGCGGCATGCCGGGTAATGGGGATAGGGGCGTAACAATCCTCAAGGACTGCGATTTTTCTGGGAAAACCGGACACACTGGGATACAATCGCCGCGATGGCTACAAATGTCTCAGCATCCGCGTCTTCTTCCCTTCCCCAGCGGCGCGCACACGATATCGATTATAAAATTCACGGCATGGACATTCAGTTCGTGGAGATCGAGCTTGATCCCGGCAAGGTAGCGGTGGCAGAGGCCGGGGCCATGATGTACATGGACAGCGGCATCCAGATGGAACCCAAACTGGGCGACGGCAGCGAGAAAAATTCCGGCATTCTCGGTAGCGTTCTCGGCATGGGGAAACGCCTGATCGTGCGGGAAGGCGCGTTTCTTACCTTCTTTACCAACCGCGCCGCCATCAAACGAAGAGTGGCGTTCGCCGCACCCTATCCCGGCATGATTGTTCCACTCGACCTGGCCACGCTTGGCGGAAACGTGATGTGCCAAAAAGAGTCGTTTTTATGCTGCGCCAAAGGCGTTTCCGTCAACATCGGCGTTAATAAACGGGTAGCCGTGGGATTGTTCGGCGGCGAGGGCTTTCTCATGCAAAGCCTGCAGGGCGACGGCATCGCATTCATCCATGCCGGCGGTTCTATCGTCGAACGCGAATTGCGGTCAGGCGAAGCCATGTATGTCGATACCGGCAGCGTCACGGCGTTCCAATCGAGTGTTTCTTTCGACATTCGGCTCATCCGCGGCATCAAGAGCATGTTTTTCGCCGATGAAGGATTCTTCCTCTCCACCCTCACCGGGCCGGGCAAGGTCTGGATTCAATCCATGCCCTACCAGCGTTTTATTAAGAACCTCAGCGTCGCGGTGCTGGAAGAAGCGCGTAGAACCACCCGCAAGGGAATGAATAAAAAACGGTAATCAGAAAAAGGCTTGCAAAGTACACGGGCTTGTATATATAGAACCTGGTGCGTATGTGAAAGGTGGGGAAACCCGCCTTTATTTTTTATCCGCCTCCGCTAAAGCTACGGCGTGATTGCGCCGGGATGCAAGCGGGTGTAGGCCATGGAAATATTATATGCCTACTGAAAAGCCAATCGAGGCGCAGATCGGGGATATCATTTCCCCTTCCATCCGTGCGATGGGATTCGAGCTGGTGAGAGTTAAGCTTTCCAGCGGCGGAAGATCGGTGCTCCAGATCATGGCGGAGCGGCAAGACGGGGTAGGCATAACGTTGGATGATTGCGCCACAATCAGCCGTACGGTTTCCGCGCTTCTGGATGTGGCGGATCCGATCCCGGAGGGATACAGCCTTGAGGTCAGTTCACCCGGGCTGGATCGGCCCCTGACGCGCCTGGAGGATTTTAGGCGCTTCGCGGGAAGTAAAGTGAAAGTGGCGCTATCAGACCCCTTGGAAGGCCGCAAAAAATTCAAGGGTATGCTGGAGGGTGTAAAAGAAAACATTATTTATCTGGTGATAGAAGAAGAAACCGCAAGCGCGACCGTTGCCATACCCTTCGCGGATATCGCATCGGCACGGCTGGCGATTGCTGACGATGTAAAACCATAACCTAAAGGAAAAACATATTATGGTATCCAATTTTGCCATTACCGGAAATACCGAGATTCTTCAGGTCGCTGAAGCCGTGGCGCGCGAAAAAGGCTTGCAAAAGGAATCGGTAATCGAAGCCATGGAACAAGCGCTGCAGAGCGCCGGAAAGAAAAAATACGGCCACGACAACGAAATCAAAGCGGAAATAGATCGCAAAAGCGGCGGTATTCGGCTGTTCCGGCAGCGCACAGTCGTGGAAACGGTAGAAAACGACAATGTTGAAATTTCAGTCCGGGACGCCAAGCTGACGAAAAAAGACGCCGCGCCGGGCGATCTCATTTTCGAGGAATTGCCGCCTATTGAGTTCGGCCGCGTGGTATCGCAGGCGGCCAAGCAAGTCATCACGCAGAAGGTGCGCGACGCCGAACGCGAAAAACAGTTTGAGGATTTCAAGGATCGCATCGGCGAAATCGTCAACGGCGCGGTAAAGCGCATCGAGTTTGGCAACCTGGCCGTGGATTTCGGCAAAACCGAAACCATGCTGCGCCGCGAAGACCTGATCCCGCGGGAAGTGTTCCGCCAAGGCGATCGCATTCGCGCTTACATTGTAGATGTGCGCCGAGAAGTTAAGGGTCCGCAGATTTTTCTCTCCCGCGTCCACCCCCATTTCCTGGCGGAGCTTTTCAAGCAGGAAGTGCCTGAAATTTATGACGGCATCATCACTATCAAGGGCGTGGCGCGTGACCCTGGCAGCCGCGCGAAAATAGCCATTCATTCAAGCGATTCCAATATCGATCCCGTGGGCGCGTGCGTGGGTATGCGCGGCTCGCGCGTGCAGGCCGTGGTCAGCGAATTACAGGGCGAGAAAATCGACATCGTGCAGTGGTCCGCCGATCCAGCGACGTTTGTGGTCAACGCCATTTCCCCCGCCGAAGCAAGCAAGGTTGTCATCGATGCAGATAATCATCGTATCGAAGTCGTAGTGCCCGACGACCAGTTAAGTCTGGCCATTGGCCGCCGCGGGCAGAACGTGCGCTTGGCCTCGCAACTCGTGGGGTGGAACATCGACGTGATGACCGAGGATGAGGAATCCAAGCGCCGCGTGGAAGAATTCAACCGCCTCTCCGCCTTGTTCGTGGAAGCGCTGAACGTAGAGGAAGTGATCGCGCATCTGCTGGTCACCGAAGGATTCAAAACCGTCGAGGAAGTCGCCTACGTTCCGGAAGAAGACCTTGCCGCCGTCGAAGGCTTCGACGCAGGCGTGGCCAAGGAACTGCGTGAGCGCGGACTCGCCTACCTTGAAGAACGTCGCGTGAGCACCGAAAAACGCTTGAAAGAGATAGGCGTTGCAGAAGACGCGCAAACCCTTCCCGGCATGACATCGGACATTCTCCTTGCGCTGGCGGAAAAAGACATAAAGAGCAAGGACGCCATCGCCGATCTTTCGCGCGATGAGTTCAAGGAGTTGGTGCCCGATTCCGGCAAGTCGAATGATGAAATCGACGCTTTCATCATGGCGGCGCGTTCGCACTGGTTCCAGGACGAAAAAGCGGAAGAGAAGAAAGAAGCAACGGCAAAGGCCTAGGCGGCGGGATAGGGGACGGGAAAAGGAAGCCTGAATTTTTTCCATCTTGCGTTTCCTGATTTCTGCCTTCCGGCGCCTGATTCCTGTTTTTTTCTGCTTACTTCCGGCGATTTTCCTGCTATAAGCTCTCGCACATTATGAATAATGAATCGCAGAAAAATCAGGAAAAACCTGTGCTGAAAGCCAACAAGCCTTCCACCCTGCACCTCACCAAGACGGTGGAGGGCGGCAGAGTGCAGCAGAATATTTCGCGCGGGCGGTCCAAGACCATCATGGTGGAAGTGCGCAAAACCCGCACCTTCTCACGCGACCAGAGCGGCCAGATGGTGGAGGAGCAGCGCAAGCCCGAACCGTTGCTGGATAGCGCTCCCGCGCAACAAGAAAAAGAGCACCTCACCGACCATGAGCGCGAGGCGAGGCTCAAGGCGCTTAAAGAATCCGAAACGCGGGCAAAGGAAACAACGGAAGCTCCGGCTTCGCCAAAGACGGAAAAAAAGAAAGCGAAATCGGCGAAAAAGGCGGAAGCACCCATCGACGCGGATGCCGCGAAGGAAGAAAAAAAGAGTAAAAAGCTTGCCGCCGGAGAAGGCAAGGGCGCGGGCGGCAAACCTAAGGGCGAAATCAAGCAGCGTTATTCCAAGCTGACCCTCGCCAACGCCCTGGAACAAGAAGAGCGCATGCGCAGCCTGGCTTCCGTTCGGCGCGCCCGCGAGAAAGCCAAGCGCTCGACGGGAGCCAAAAAACAGTCGGGAGAGCATGAGTTTTTCGTGCGCGAAGTGGTGGTGCCGGAAGCTATCACCGTGCAGGAACTCGCCAACCGCATGGCCATCCGTGGCGTGGACGTTGTAAAAAGCCTTATGAAACTGGGCGTGATGGCCACGGTCAACAGCACTATCGATGCTGATACCGCGGAACTTCTGGTTACGGAATTCGGCCATAAAATCAAGCGCGTCACCGAGGCCGACGTTGAAAACGTCATCGTCGAGGACATGAAAGAGGATGAATCCTTGCTGCAACTGCGGCCACCGGTCGTCACCATCATGGGTCATGTCGATCACGGCAAGACCAGCTTGCTTGACGCGCTGCGCACCACCGATGTGGCGGCGCACGAGGCGGGCGGCATCACGCAACATATCGGCGCCTATCAAGTCACCATGCCGTCGGGCAGCAAGATCACCTTTCTCGATACGCCCGGCCATGCGGCCTTTACCGCCATGCGCGCGCGCGGCGCAAAAGTTACGGATATCGTGATCCTTGTAGTGGCGGCAGATGACGGCATCATGCCACAGACCGAGGAAGCCATCAGCCACGCCAAAGCGGCCGGCGTGCCGATCATCGTGGCGATTAACAAAATCGACAAGCCTGACGCTAACGCGCAGAAAACCAAGGAAGCGCTGCTTTCTCACGAATTGGTCCCGGAGGAATTCGGCGGCGATACCATCGTGGTGGAAGTCTCTGCGCTGAAAAAATTGAATCTCGACAAGCTGGAAGAAGCCATCCTGCTGCAGTCCGAATTGTTGAACCTTCGCGCCAACCCGAACCGAAAGGCCGTTGGCGTCGTCGTAGAAGCCAAGATAGACAAGGGCAAAGGCAACATCGCCACGCTGCTGGTGCAGAAAGGCACGCTGAAGCCGGGCGATATCGTAGTAGCGGGCACGGCCTATGGAAAAATCCGCGCCATTATCGACGATAAGGGCAAGACGCTAAAGGAAGCAGGCCCCTCGCAGCCGGTCGAAGTGCAGGGCCTTGCCAGCCTGCCGGAAGCGGGCGACAGTTTCGCAGTCACCGATAACGAGAAGCAAGCGCGTGAGATTACGGAATTCCGCACGAAGAAGCTGCGGGACATCAAGGCGGCGGATAAAATGCCAAAATTGGAGACTCTTTTCCAGTCCGTGGGCGGCAAAAAAGCGGTGCCGGTGATCGTCAAGGCTGACGTGCAAGGCTCGGTGGAAGCTATCGTTTCCAGCATTGAGAAACTCTCCAACGCGGAAGTGGACGTGAAAGTGATCCACGGCGCGGCAGGCGGCATCAGCGAATCGGACGTAACGCTGGCCAAAACCACCGGCGCGAGGATCATGGCCTTCAACGTGCGCGCCGCGGCGAAAGCAAAGGAAATGTCTTCTTCCGACAACATCCCTATTCACTATTATGCCGTCATCTACGACTTGGTGGACGATATAAAAGCGGCAGTGAACGGCCTTCTGGAGCCGGTGATACGCGAAGTGTTCCTGGGTAACGCCGAAGTGCTCCAGGTGTTCAAAGTCAGCAAGGTAGGCAAGGTAGCGGGCTGCCGCATCACCCAAGGCGTCGTGAAGCGCGGCGCGGGCGTCCGGCTGATTCGTGACAACGTAGTGATTCACACCGGCAAGCTCAAAACCCTCAAACGCTTCAAGGACGAAGCGGCGGAAGTGCGGGAAGGCAACGAATGCGGCATGGCTTTCGAGAACTACGAGAACCTCCAGGCCGGCGACATTATTGAGGCCTTTGAAATGGTTGAGGAAAAGCAGGAGTCATTAAGTCGTTAAGTCGCTATATGGTTCCATCGTGACGATAGAACGATTTCACAGAGAATTTCCATGAGCCAACACCACTCCAGGCCCAGGAGCAAACGCCAGCTCCAAGTGGGAGAAATGCTAAGGCACGTGCTTTCCGAAATTTTTTTGCGCGGCGATTTTCATGATGCTGACTACCAACGCTACCGGCCATCTATTACGGTTTCCGAGGTTAAGGTCAGCGCCGATTTACGAAACGCAACCGTGTTCGTGATGCCGCTCGGCGGTAAGCACCAGGCGGAAATCATGGCTATGCTGAACAAATTGGTGCCGGAGCTGAAACGCTCGCTCTCCGGCAACATCCGCCTGCGCCACATGCCCGATTTCTATTTCAAGCTGGACGACACCTACGACAAAGCCAGCCGCATGGAGGAGTTGTTGCGGGGACTGAACAATAGAGATTCAGAGACTTAAAAACTTAGAATTCTAATCGCCAAATATTAAAGCCTCTTTCCTGAATCCGCCATGCACACTCAGCACCATACTCCCGTACACGGCTGGATTAATCTGGATAAGCCGCAAGGGATGAGTTCCGCCAAGGCAGTGGCAAAAGTAAAATATCTGCTAAAGGCAAAAAAAGCGGGGCATGGGGGCACGCTTGATCCGGAAGCCACGGGCGTGCTTCCCATCGCGCTGGGGGAGGCCACCAAGATCATGCCGCTGATCAGCGACACCGTGAAAGCCTATCGTTTTACTATTCGTTTCGGCATCGCCACCATCACCGATGACGCGGAAGGCGAGGTGATCGAAACCAGCGACATATGCCCTTCGCCTGAGGCCATAAAGGAAGCCCTGCCCTATTTCACCGGAGAAATTCAACAAGTCCCTCCGGCCTATTCCGCCCTGAAAATCAATGGAAAACGTTCTTACGCGCTAGCGCGGCAAGGCGAGGAAGTGGCGCACCAGCCTCGCGCTGTGCACATTCATTCTTTAAACGCGCTCGCATTGCCCTCTTCCGATGCAGCGGAACTGGAGGTAACATGCGGCAAGGGTACTTATGTGCGCTCGCTGGCGCGGGATATCTCCCGCCATCTCGGCACCTGCGGGCATGTCGTGAGCCTGCGCCGAACGCGGGTGGGGAATTTTTTGGATAACGATGCGATTTCGCTGGCAAAACTGGAAGAGCTGGTGCATAATGCGCCCTCTTTTGCGGAGGTTCGGCGGCAGGTGCTGCCGGTCGCGGCGGCGCTGGACGACATCTTGGTGCTGCCGGTCAGTGTGGATGTAAGTCTGCGCCTGAAGCATGGAAACACGATTGCCCTTCCCCGCGAAACGTTGCTGAACCTTGCCACAAACACGGTATGCACGGAAGCGGAGGGGAAAATCATCGCCATCTGCAGGCTGGAGAAAAATACGCTGAAGCCGGTCCGCGTATTGAATTATTAAAGACGAATGAAAGGAGTGCGTGATGTCGATTAGTGCAGAGAAAAAACAACAACTGATTAAGGAATACGCCCTGGCAGCCAATGATACGGGTTCGCCGGAAGTGCAAATCGCGGTGCTCACGGAGCGGATCAATACTCTAACGGAACATTTCAAGATCAACGTCAAGGATCACCATTCGCGGCGCGGGTTGCTGATGCTTGTAGGCCGCCGCAGGAACCTGCTCGACTACCTGAAACGCAAGGACATCAAGCGTTATGACATGATCGTCAAGAAGCTGGGACTACGAAAATAATATTTTTCCCGCGAAAGCGGGGATCTTACAGGTAAAAAATCCCCGCTCATGGGGATAAAACGCGGATTTCATCAGAAAAGGAAAAACAATGAAAACAATGTTTAACATCATCACCAAGGAAATCCAGTGGGGCGGAAGGACGCTGACGCTGGAAACCGGGAAAATAGCCCGTCAGGCTGATGGCGCGGTCTTAGTGCGCTATGGAAATACGACGGTGCTGTGCACGGCGGTAGCCGCCAAGAAGCCGAAGGAGGGCGTTGATTTCTTTCCGCTGACCGTGGTCTATCAGGAAAAGGCCTTTGCAGCCGGAAAAATTCCCGGCGGATTCTTCAAGCGCGAAGGCAGGCCCGCCGAAAAGGAGGTGCTGACCTCGCGCCTTATTGACCGGCCGATCCGCCCGCTGTTCCCCGACGGGTTTTATAATGAAACACAGGTGATCTGCACCGTGCTCTCGCACGATCTCAAGAACGACCCCGATGTTCCCGCGATGGTGGGCGCCTCGGCGGCGCTGGCTATTTCCGGCATTCCATTCAACGGGCCGATTGCGGGCGTGCGCGTGGGCTATATCAACGGCGAATATGTGCTGAACCCCGAAATCGGCGAGCGGGAAGGCAACCGCCTCGATCTGGTGGTCGCGGGCACGAAGCAATCCGTGATGATGGTGGAATCCGAGGCCGACGAGCTGACCGAACAGGAAATGCTGAACGCCGTGGTGTTCGGTCACAAACAGATGCAGCCGGTGATCAAGGCTATTGAGGAAATGGCCAAGGAATGCGGCAAGAAACGCTGGGTTATCGAAACGAAAGATACCTCCGAATTGGAGAAACAAGTCGCCAAGCTGGCCGAGAAGCGCATGCGCGAGGCCTACGAGGAAACCGAGAAACAGAAACGCGCCAATGCGCTTTCCGAAATCCGCAGCGAAACGCAGAAAAAGCTGCTGGAGGAAGATGAAAACCGAGATCCTCTGGTGGTCGGCGGGCTTATCAAGCATCTGGAGCAGAAGATCGTGCGCGGCAATATCCTCGATTCCGGCGAGCGCTTCGACGGGCGGGTGCCGGACGGCATACGGCCCATCGCCACGGAAATCGGCGCGGTGCCGCTGACGCACGGCTCGGCGCTGTTCACGCGCGGCGAAACGCAGGCGCTGGTGGTGGCCACGCTGGGCACTAGCCAGGACGAGCAGCGCATCGACGCGCTCGAAGGCGACATGTACCTGCATTTCATGCTGCATTATAACTTCCCTCCTTACTCGGTGGGCGAGGCCAGCATGATGCGCGCCCCGGGGCGGCGCGAGATCGGCCACGGCAAACTTGCCTGGCGCGCGGTCAATCCGCTGATGCCGAAAAAGGAGGAATTCCCCTATACCATCCGCGTCGTTTCGGAAATCACCGAATCCAACGGCTCCTCCTCGATGGCCACCGTGTGCGGCACGTCGCTGGCGCTGATGGACGCGGGCGTTCCGCTGAAGCGCGCCTGCGCCGGCATCGCCATGGGGCTTATCATGGAGAAGGACGCCTTCGCGGTGCTTTCCGACATCATGGGCGACGAGGATCACCTCGGCGACATGGATTTCAAGGTCGCGGGTACGTCGGAAGGCATCACCTCGCTGCAGATGGATATCAAAATCGACGGCATCACGCCGGGAATCATGGATATCGCGCTGCAGCAGGCGAAAGACGGCAGGCTGCACATCCTTTCCAAGATGGCAGAATCCATCGGCGAGGCGCGCAGCGAGCTTAATCCCAACGCGCCCAAGGTCATCACTCTGCAAATTCCGGTGGCCAAGATTCGCGAGGTGATCGGTTCCGGCGGCAAAGTGATCAAGGAAATCTGCGAGGTTTCCGGCGCCAAGGTGGATATCGAAGATAGCGGCCAGGTCCGCATCATGGCCAATACCCAGGAATCCGCCGATAAGGCGCGCGCCATGATCGACGGCATCACCGCCGAGCCGGAGCCGGGGAGAATCTACGACGGCAAGGTGGCGAGCATCGTCGATTTCGGCGCGTTCGTGACCATCATGGGCGGCAAGGACGGGCTGGTGCATATCAGCGAGCTGGCGCCGCAGCGCGTCAACGCCGTCGCCGATGTCGTCAAGGAAGGCGACGCGGTGAAGGTCAAGGTCATCGGTTTCGAGCGCGGCAAAGTGCGCCTCAGCATGCGGCTGGTGGACCAGGAAACCGGCGACGATCTTTCGGATACGATGGCCCCGCCGCGCAGCGCTCCGCCAAAAAAAAAGGCGTTTTAATAAGTAATCGTTCCCAGGCTTACCACCTGATATCCCC
>CAZXYG010000003.1:42701-50036 GCA_964644885.1 uncultured Rickettsiales bacterium | reverse complement strand
CTCCTTCGTTGGCAGAGCAGAATACACTACACCATCACAAAGTGGGACTAAACAATTAGGTCGCGTTCATGTTGGGTGACGGCAACACGGTAATAGACTTTGCCCTTATCGCGTTGCGTTGGGTCGTTGACATAGCGTCTTGTTTCCTCACGCCGTTCACCGAACGGACCATAAAAAACCAGCCGGAACGTATTGAATCCCACCAGCAGCGGCACATCAGGAAATTCATATTGACCATTTGTATCTACCCGCTGGAAATCAAGAAGAATATCGTTGCGATAAAGCTCGACATCCCATCCTGGTTGAACATCCCCACGGATAACGATGCGATCCGAGTCGGCAAGATATTCATCGGAAAAATTCGTAAGAAAGGCACCGCGTCCGTCCGTATTCTGCGCGATCAAATCCACAGGTGGCGAATATACGTCACCCACGGCTACCTCGCGTGCATGCAGCGGCCCCAGCAATTCGCCGTCCACGTCCTGCCGCTCCAGCCGGGTACGTAAATCAATAACCCCGCCTTCCTCGTCGAAAGAACCAAATGTGATCTGGTTCATGTACAGCGCATCGTTGGCCGCCAGGACGGAGAGATCGTTCTCCCAGGTGCGCCCGCTGCTGCTGTCATAGGCGGTGCGGAACGTGACATCGGCCGAGGGCGGAGAAACTAGCTTATACGGCTCTTCCACCCGGTTATAGGTAGGGCGTATATATTCACCACTCTTCGTTGCCGTGCGCTTTTCGCGCATTAAGGCGGCCTCGATGGGCAGCGGTTCGCGGGATTGCATCTCCACCATCTGCCGCTTGCTGTTAAAGGTGATGTTCAGCGGAAACCATTGCTCCAGCAACCGCGTATCCACATAGATATCATCCGCTTCCCAGACCACCTGCTGCGGCGTAAAACGATGCGCCGTATCCCCGACTTTTGCCAGTTCATCCTTGATGCTCAATGTAAACGTACGGTTTTCCGTAATGAACCACCCCTGCGCCGCGCCTGCCTGGGTATTCACCTCAATGGAAAACTGAAGTCGGCTCATTAGCTCCTTGAATGGCAGAAGCATCTGGTTATCGTGATAGTATCCCATAACCACATCACCCAATTGATGGCCTGAAAGCACCACCTCGACGATGACCATGTCATCACCATTGACATGAGCGTAGCGCTGCGGTGAATCCGCCCCGGCATCTGCGGGGACTTCCTGAGGCGTCTGTGGTTGGGGCTTATTCTGTGCGTAAACCCCCGGCGCATACGCTGCCGCCAGCAGGCAGCTGGTGATGAACAGGAATCGCCAGTGTGCAATAACAGACATGGCGGATCGCATCTTTATGGCACATTGACTGTCTGCTCAGTAAGCACCCGCTCTCCCTCCTCTTTTGGTGCGCGATACTGGATGCTGATTCTTCCACCTGACTTGAGGCCTGATTGAGGTATTACAAGAGGTAGTGACACATGCCTGCTTTCAAGAGGGTACAGAACCTTAATACCGCGCAATTCCGCAAGCGTAACGGCTTGTCCGCCTTCCGGCGGAGCATACTGCACGAAAATATCACCGAATACGGAGGTAGGTCCCGAACGCTGCACATCTATACCGACGGTTTTCCAATCCGGACTGATAAAAAAATTTTTGATCGCCCGGGCGGCGGCAAAGTTTCCGTGCTGCACGATCACGGGGATGGAAACGCCGAAAGCAGGAACCAGCTTGACAACAAGTTTACCGGATTGCTCGGTCTGTTCGACGTTGTATTGCCCGACATCCGGCGGCGGTACGACACGGAAAAATAGATGCGTGCGGTATTCTCCCTCCCTCAATTCCGCTGGCTTGCGCGCCATGAGTCGTATCTTCTGCGTTTCCCGCGGCTTTAGCGTGACTTGCCGCGGCGAAAAGCGAATCATGTCTTTCGCTGTATTGGGCAACGATTCCGATTCGGCCAGTTCGTCATAGCTGCCGTCCGGCTTGGCGCGCAGGTCCTGAAGATAAAGGCGGTAGGTGGATTCGGTTTCGGATTGATTGACCAGCGTCACTTCGGCGGCGCGTTCACGGCCCTTGAAAATAACGCCGGTGGGAGCAACCATAAGGTCGCCGGCGCTGGCACTCCGCACAATGTCAGCGTGGAGAAATACGACGATACTTAGGCATAATCCTGTATAGCCGCGTACCATGTACATATAGAATATGTTTGAGTTTATCATCATTTTTACAAAAAAAGAGGCGGGGATACAAGCGTATTCCCGCCCCCTTAACGTCTCCGCTGTCAATTAATAATTGACGCTGACGTTATACGTACCGGTGTACACACCGGAAGGCTGATTGGCCGCCACCTGGAGCGTACCATCCACGTTGAAGGTATCGTTACCGCCGCCGTTGATGGTATCTGTGGCCGGAGCGGTCAGATTCGCTGTCATGGAGTTACCGTTATTGGAGAGCGTAGCGGTAGGATCCACCGTGATGTTGTACGTGGTGCTGGTCTGGCCAGTGACGCTGAATTCCGCATCATTTCCTGGGTTGATCTGCGTCACGCCGCCGGTAGTGGCGCCGGTCGAGGCAACTATCGTACCAGCTGTGGCGCTGGGTGAGAGTTCCCCGAAATCAAGCGCCTGCGTTTGCAGAACCGCCAGCGGCGTGGTGACGGTCGCCAGCGCGTCAGCCGTCACATCGACTGCTTTGGCCTGACTGACTGCACCAAGCCCCACAATTCCCGCTAGAACATAATGAATATATCGAGACATAATACATACTCCTTTTGTGTGTTACATACTCCTGCCTCCTTCCCTGGCAGAAACCATCGCCCTGAGGGCAATCGCACCCTATCCCCGCTATCGTAAAAAATCTGTAACGTGTTTGGAGCAGTAAAATAAAAAATCCGTAAAGGAATAAGGTTGTAAATGCTTCAGCGCTTCCTAAGCCTGAAATTGGATGACGAGAAGCGTTGCTGTGACGTAAAACTATGTTTCATGGTTCTCGGTCCTTATCCTCATAAGACGATATTACAAGAAAAAATTGGATTCTATCGGACGATGCTGGAAGAAAATCTGGCTGGGGGACTAGGATTCGAACCTAGATAAACAGAGTCAGAGTCTGTTGTCCTGCCGTTAGACGATCCCCCAACGATGGAAATGCAAGAAAACGCTTGATTCCGCGAGGGTGTTCAAAATAATGCCTCGCACGGAGATTGCAACACTTATGAGCGAATCACGCGAATCACGCATCAAGCGGCTGCTTTATCAAAGCTGGTACCGCGGCTGCAAGGAGACCGACCGTATCCTGGGTGCGTTCGCACGCAAGCATCTGGAGAGTTTCAGCGAGGTGGAAATATCGGCCTTCGAAGCGATTTTAGCGGAAAATGACCGCGATCTTTTCAACTGGCTGACCGGAGTGGAAAAGCTGCCGCAATGCTTCCGGAAATGCACGGTGATGCGGCAACTCATGGCGTTCAAGTGCCATATATAAAAGCCGCGGTTTTTTCCTCTCTTCCCGACGGAGCGCAAGCGCTAGCCGTTGCGGAACTGGCCGCATCCGGAACGGTATTGCACGTGGCGCGGGACGATGCTCGCATGGCGCGGCTTTTCGATGCATTGCGATTTTTTGCGCCGGATATCGAGATCATTGCTTTCCCGGCGTGGGATTGCCTGCCCTATGACCGCGTTTCGCCCAACCCGCTGGTGATAAGCCGCCGCATGGAGGCGCTGGCGCGTCTGCTTTCTCCACAGATAGGCAAACGGGTGGTGCTGACGACCGTGAATGCAGTGACGCAGCGCGTGCTGGCAAGGGAAATTATCGCTAGCGTTGTATTGTGCGCCGCCGCAGGAAAGGCTCTGCCACGCGATCAGCTTACCGGATTCCTGATACGCAACGGCTATGTAAACGCGGGAACGGTGAACGAGCCGGGTGAATTCGCGGTGCGCGGCAGCATCGTGGATATTTTTCCAAGCGGCGCGGAAACGCCATATCGCCTCGATTTTTTTGCTGACGATCTGGAAGCGATCCGCAGTTTTGATCCGCTTTCGCAAATCAGCGGCGGCAAGGTGTCTGAAATTCTGTTACGTCCCGCCAGTGAAATTCTTCTGGACGCGGGAAGCATCGAGCGGTTCCGCAGGAATTACCATGCGTTGTTTGGCGCGGTGACGCAGGAGGACCCGCTCTATGAGGATAGCATCGCCGGACGCCGCCATGCCGGGCAGGAGCATTGGCAACCGCTGTTTTACGAACGCATGGAAACGCTGTTCGATTATGCGCCGGAAGCAGCCATGACGCTCGATCATCTTGCCGATGAAGCGCGTGGAGCGCGCGCGGAACTGATACGGGAATGCTACCGCAACCGTACCGCTGACGGCATCGGCAAGAATTTCGGCGGGCCGCCCTATAAGCCCATACCGCCGGAATTGCTCTATGTTTCTGATAAGGCGTGGGACACAGCGCTGGCGGAGCGGAAGGTAACGGAATTTCATCCGTTCAGCCTTCCTCCCGCCGGCGAGGAGAAAGATATCAAAGACGCCGCCATAAAGCCCGGCAGGAATTTCACCGCCGAGGCCACCGCGCAAAACGTCAGCGTATTCGACCTGCTGCATAACTATCTTAAGCGGAATTCTGATAAAAAAATCGTTATTGCCTGCGTTTCCGAAGGCTCGCGCTCGCGGCTCATGAAAATGCTGGAAGAACGCGAGATTGCGGCTCGCAGCGTCGCTGCATGGACGGAGGTGGATGGCAACACCCCAACACTGGCGGTGCTGGGGATGGAGCAGGGATTTGAATCCACCGATATCGCCTGCATCGCCGAGCAGGATTTGCTGGGTGAAAAACTGGCCCGCGCTTCCAAAAAACGCAAGCCAGGCAGTCATTTCTTCAGCGAAGCAGCGACGCTATGCGAGGGTGAACTGGTGGCGCATAAGGAATACGGCATCGGGCGCTTTGAGCGGCTGGAAACCGTAGCGGCAGGCGGTACGAAACATGACTGCCTGCTACTGACTTATGACGGCGGCGACCGCCTCTATGTGCCGGTGGAAAACAGCGATTTGGTAACGCGCTACGGCTCATCCGATGAGGAAACGCCGCTTGATAAACTGGGTGGCGTATCTTGGCAAAGGCGCAAGGCGCGGATGAAGAAGCGCATCCAGGTTTCCGCCGGGGAACTTCTCAAAATTGCAGCGGCGCGCAGGCTGCACGACGCCGAAATCTTCGAGCATAATTCTTTTCTTTACCAGGAGTTCTGTGCGCGTTTCCCGTACCCCGAAACCGAGGACCAACTGCAAAGCATCGCCGACGTGGAAAACGACCTCCATTCCGGCCATCCCATGGATCGCCTGATTTGCGGCGATGTAGGTTTCGGCAAGACCGAGGTCGCCCTGCGTGCGGCGTTTATCGCGGCGCAGCCGGCAGGAGAAGGGCAGGTGAGGGGGCAAGTAGCGGTGATTACGCCCACCACGCTGCTTGCGCGCCAGCATTATCAGACGTTTACGCGGCGATTTTCCGGGCTGCCCTTCGCTATCCATCAACTTTCGCGCCTGGCGGTACAGTCGGAAGCCAAGAAAACGCATGAAATGCTTAAGGAAGGCACAGTGGATATCATCATCGGCACGCATGCGCTTCTGGCCAAGAGCGTTATGTTCCGCAAGCTGGCGCTGCTCATTGTGGATGAGGAGCAGCATTTCGGCGTGGCGCAAAAGGAGAAACTCAAGAAATTCCGCGCCGAGACACATGTGCTGACGCTTACCGCCACGCCGATCCCGCGCACGCTCCAGATGTCGCTCACCGGCATCCGCGATTTGAGCCTCATCACCACGCCGCCTATCGATAGGCTCGCGGTGCGCACCTATGTCACGCCGTTCGATCCGGTGGTCGTGCGCGAGGCCATATTGCGCGAGCATTATCGCGGCGGCAGCACGTTTTATGTCTGCCCGCGCATCAGCGATCTGGCGGAGGTTAAGGCGCGGCTGAAAGAGCTGGCGCCGGAGGTAAAAATCGCCGTGGCGCACGGCCAGCTTCCCGCCGCCGAGCTGGATGCCATCATGCAATCTTTTTCCGAGCGCGCGTTCGATATTCTGCTCTGCACCAGCATCGTTGAATCCGGGATTGATATCCCGCATGCCAATACGCTGATCGTTCACCGCGCCGATATGTTCGGGCTGGCGCAATTATACCAGTTGCGAGGCCGGGTAGGGCGGGCCAAACTGCGCGCTTATGCTTATCTCACCTTGCCGCCGCGCCGCATGCCTACGAAACAGGCGATGAAACGGCTGGAGGTGATGCAGAAGCTCGATAATCTAGGCGCGGGGTTCACGCTGGCCAGCCACGACATGGACATACGCGGCTTCGGCAATCTGCTGGGCGACGAGCAATCTGGCCATGTAAAAGAAGTGGGCGTGGAGCTTTATCAGCAGATGCTGGAGGAGGAAGTGGCGCGGCTGAAAGGCGAGGAAGGTCAGTCCGTCAAGCGCAGGGATGATTTCAGTCCGCAGATCAATCTCGGCATGACGGTATTGTTACCGGAAACTTATGTCTCCGATCTTTCTCTCAGGCTTGGCCTCTACCGCCGTATTGCCGATATTTCCGAGGAAGGCGAGGTGGAAGCGATGGCGGTAGAAATGACCGACCGCTTTGGCACGCTGCCGCCCGAGGTGGAGAACTTACTGAAAGTAGTGAAGCTTAAGCTGCTATGCAAGCAGGCGGGAGTGGCCAAGGTAGATGCCGGGCCGAAGGGCATGGTGCTTGCCTTCCGCGACAATCATTTTTCCAATCCCGAAGCGCTGATCTCCTATATCACCAAGAATCCCCTGCGTTTTAAGCTGCGCGCCGACCAGACTCTTGTCATCGCCGACCAAGGATGGGAAAACGACGAGAAGCGCTTGAAAGGCGTCAATGAAACGCTGGAGGAAGTGGCAAAATTGGCGGGCTGACGTTTATAAATCCCCATACGCTCGCAATCCACCTCTCCCTTGAGGGGAGAGGTCGGCGTCGCCAGACGCCGGGTGAGGGTGATCTTTTCTACTGCCACCCTCACCCCGGCCCTCTCCCTGCCATGGAGAGGGGGACAATCAGATTTTCCGCAGGAAATTATTTGGAATGACTATATTTATGCGCGGCCTTGATCCGCGTTTTTCTTGGAAAAAACATGAAGATTAGCATTTCCGGCGGCGGCTTTCTCTCCTTCATGTGCTTCGGATGTCCGAAGGCGCGGGATGTCGGTGCCGCCGAAATCCAGAGAGCGCTTATCCTTATCAAGATTGCCTTGATGAAGGAATTTATCCCACCACATTCTGTCTAAAATAATCTGGATGGACTCTAAATCTTTCTTTTCAAGGGTGGGATTGGACAACCACGAGCCTTCCATATCGTCGAGAAT
>CAZXYG010000003.1:36505-42691 GCA_964644885.1 uncultured Rickettsiales bacterium | reverse complement strand
CTTGTATATATCCAGCCACTTGCCGATCTGTTTATCTTTGATAGCATAAACTGCTGCTCCATCGTTCTCCATGACAACAGGAATTCTGATGTAATACTTACCCGGCTGAGAAGCGTTGGCCCTCAAAAACGTACGATCGTGATCTTCCAGAGCGCTTTTCAGCGCAGGAGGAAATGTATCTTTCTTTTCAAGAAGGTTTTTGAACATTGTTTCGGCGGTTTTTTGGTTGTCGTAATGGATATCAACATATTTTTTATTGACGTGCACCGCTATGGAATGCGTTTCCAATTCTTTTTTACGTAAACCCTCAGCTTCGCTTTGTATTTTCTCCGCAAGGTGTCCACCCTTGACGCTATCTATTTTTTTGAGGAATTGATAAAAATCCTCTGGCGGGAATTTGATCGTTATGGCCTTGTAAAGGCTTCCCCTGGCTTGATAAGGCTCGATATCAGGCAGAGGCGATAAGTAAGACTCTAACGCCGCGCGGAGCGCCACGGTTTCCGCATTGTTTTCGCTGCCTATGGTAAAACTTATTTTTTCGCCGCCGAGATAATTATAGTAAAGGGAAGAACAATGAAAATCTCCTGAAATTCTTAGTTTTTCCAGGATGAACTCCATCAAAGCACCCCGCATTTTATCTGAAAATGTACTCATCGCCGCACTCCCTCTCAATTTGATGCTTTATTGTAAAATATCATAGATTCGTTAACTTTTTGTTAACATTCTTCTTGTAAAATGCAGATATGGCAGTCGTAATTTTAAATAAAAAAGGAGAAAACGATGGGAGATAAAACGCCAAACAACACAGGAGGTATGCTTACTAGTGAATTAACGATTTTCTATATAGATCGCCTTGAGACTCTTGCTAAGCATGGCGCAAAAACCGGCAAGCTTTTTGACCCCAGCCCGTCCCTTACGATAAACGATGTTCTTCTCACGGATGAACAAACTGAGAGACGGCCTGACGTGAAGAAGCTATATGAAAAAGTTCATACAAAATTAAAGAAAACGTTTACTCCAGAGGAGCATGAAGCTGCTTTAAAACAAGCGGTAAAATTGTACCGTTGGCTTAATTCTGAACCGACTATAAAGGGGGAGTCGAAGTCTGAGAAGACTGATGTCGATATTAGCCAACATACTGCCCAACATGACGCGCATCAGCCATCGGCTCACGATTTTAACACGCTGAAAACGCCAGACGCTCCCGATGTTAGAAGTAAAGGCTTAGAAAAGAGCAAAAGCGGCTTAGAAGCGTAAACTTTCCGCCGCATCCGCGGCACAGCCTTCAGCGGCGGCGCACAATTGGAGCGCTACGACTTCAGCTTTTCTTCCTTGAAATCCACATGCTTGCGGACGACGGGATCGTATTTGCGGAAGGCGAGCTTTTCAACGAGCTTCTTGGGATTGCGTTTCTTAACGAAGTAAAAACCCGTGCCGGCCGTGCTGACCAGCTTGACCAATATGGTATTCTTTTTCGCCATTGCCGTTGCCTAGCTCTAAGTTAAAAGGGCCGTCAGCCTACAAGTTTTTTGTATTTTGTCAATAGCCGCGCCGGGTGGTGATCGCGGCTTGTCATCGGGCATAACATGCCGTAAAAGAAGGTGTCCGAAACGGAAGAGAGGTTCCCCGCGCGTGCAGATTGTTACCCAGCATCCTGAAGCTCAACTCCTGGAACTGGTGCGCGGCATGCGTGACGACGCTACCGACCGTTACGCGCTGCTGTTTCATCTCTCGCGGCTGCTGGACGTCAATCGCAGCGATTTTCAGTTCAAGATCGCGGTCAATATCCTGAACGACGTGTTTCGCCGCCGGGAAGGGGCCATTCTTCAGTTTGCGAGCGGCGATATCCTCGTATTCTATCATGGCGCGGACCGCAGCTTGCTGGAGAAAGCCATCTTCCAGCTGCGCTATCTGTTTATCGACGACCCGCTCAGCACGCACGCGGACGGCGGTGAGAATGAAGCGTTCTGCACCGTTTATGATCTGGCTTTCCAGTGGCGCGCGCTCTATCGGCTGGCGACGCAGCGCATGGAGGTTTCGGCGCAGGATACGCTGAAAGACCGTCTGGTGCGGCGCGGCGCGGGTAGCGAACAGACGTTGACGGCGGCGCAGCTTGCGGAAATCGAGGCGATATTGCAGCATGTCGATTTTGGCTTGGCGCTGCGGCGCCAGCCGATTTGCGCCATCCGCGACCGGATTGACGACATGCGCCGCGTCTATAATGAGATTTACGTTAATTCGGGGCATCTCGCCCGCATGCTGGGCGTCAATTACAGCCTGACCAGCGACGGCTGGCTGTTCCGTTACCTTACCCGCATTCTGGACCGCTATATCCTGAACACGCTAGGGCAGCGGCCGCATCTCTATTTTGAGCAGCCGGTCAGCATCAACTTGAATATTAAAACCGTGCTTTCTCCTCTCTTTGTGGAATTCCACGAGAATATTTCAAAAAAGACGAAAGCCTCCCTTGTGGTGGAGATCGACGTGGCGGATATCTTGTCGGACATGGCCGCTTTTCACGATGCGCGCAAGCTGATCCATGAGTTAGGGTATCGCATATGCATGGATGGATTGGATTCCGCGAGCTTTACCCATCTTGACCGCGGCAGCTTGGGTTTTGATCTTGCAAAAATCAAATGGAACGCCGATTTTGTCGATCAACTGGATAATGCCGAGAACCAGAGGTTGGCGGCGGCTATAGAGCGCTGCGGCGCCAATCGCTTGATTCTGTGTCGTTGCGAAACCAGGCAGGCGGTGGATTACGGCAAGGCGCTCGGTATTTCGCTATTCCAGGGGCGGTATGTGGATAGCATCGTGAATCCGGACGCGAAGATTGAGAATTAGAGCTGGAGAGTTAAGGCATCATGAACACAATGCGCGTTTTCCAGTTCCTCAGTTCGCCAATGCCAACTAAGGGAGAACCATATGCGCGGACGTAAAGGCGATATAGCGATGATCCTTTGTCAGTTCAATCGTGATAGGGAAATTATCATCCAGAAAGTTCTTGAGGGAGAAAATACGCTGAGGGAATTGCTCGGCTATGATTCCGAAGAATGCGTCGGCCAGCCGCTTGCCATGTTTCTGCCCAAGGATATCGATGAAAAAATAGAGGATTACGTCGAATTTGACGATGAGGGCATCGACGTGGGGACCGTGCTCGGCAAGGTGCGCCGTTTCCGCATGCTTTCCAAAGGCGGCAATCAAGTCGCGCTCGACATGAAGATCGAGCGCGACATTATGCTGGACCGCAACGCGCGCTTCGTGATGATGATTCGCCGGCCGGTGATCGAAAGCGACCCAACTCTTATCAGCCTGAAGGAAATGAAGCAGGATGAGAAGCGATTCGGCAAGTTCGGCATTCCGGATCATGACGCTTTCATGGAGGCTGCGGCGTTGGTGCAGCGCCTGGTAAACGAGGCGAAATTCATGGCCTCGATGGGTATCGTGCAGGTGGATCATTTCGGCTCGTTTACCGAAGGCGCCACGGATGAGGTGCTCAAGGATACGATTATTGCCTGCAAGCAAACCTTCCGCGAATACGATTTCATCGCGTATCTGGGCTTCCGCAAGGTCGGCGTCTTGCTGCTCGAAGCCGATTTCGTCAATGCGCGCATCGCGCTGAACCGCCTGCGCTGGCATTTCAAGGCCGTTTCGGAAAGCGGCGGCAATGTCCGTTTTACCATCGTGTTCCGGGAAATCGACGCCGCGGCGCCCATCGCGCAAATCGTTGAATCATGCGGCGCGGCTCTGCTCGATCCCGATGCTAAATTGGAAGGAGTAGGGGTGTTGCGGTAGCTATGGCTCTGGCAAATGTATTTTTGAGCGGCATTCTCTTTCACGAGGCCATAGGCCGCCTGTAAAAGCTGGAGGAGTGTGTTATCAAGGGCAGGGGGAGGTCACAAAGCGGCGGCTTGCATGATGTATAACAAATGTGATACAATGCGGAAAGGAGGTTAAGATGGAAACGAAATCCGAGGTGATGCACGTGCGCGTTCCGCCTTCTATGAAGCGCCAGGCGGAGGCAATTTTTTCTAAAATAGGGCTTTCCGCGACGGAAGCTACGCGGCTGTTTTACAGCCAAGTGATCTTGCAGGAAGGTCTGCCTTTCAAAGTACGGATACCTAACAAGAAAACGCAGAAGCGCCTGAGAGAAACAATGGAAGGCAAGGGCCTGATAAAAACCACGCTGGAGGATCTCAAGAACGCGTTCGACGTTGCTTGCACTGATCTACAAGAGCCAGTTCAGAAGAGATCTCCGCCTGATGCAGAGGCGGGGAAAAGATTTACGAAAAATCATGGCCGTGATTGAAACGCTGCAACGCGGAGAACTCCTTTGTATGAGAATCATAAAACGGCGGCTTGCATAATACGGCGAACTAAATAAACTCACGGAGGTGAGTTTTACCTGCCAGCCGCCGGATCAGGATGATAAACGGCGCTGGCTTTAGCACAACGAGGTGGCCATGCCAACCAAAAAATGGAAACTTAATTGGTGGAGAGTTGTTTATTTCACCGATAAGTTTCTAAATGGGCTGTTCAGCAAAAACCCGCTGAAAGACCCATGGTTCTACGTCGCGCTCATAATCGCGTTTTTATTACTAACTGGGCGTTAGACTAAACACATTTTCTTCACCGAAAGGAGGTGAAAGCTCTGAAAGGAGAGGTGAAAGCTCTGAAAGGAGGTGAAAGCTCTATGGTCTGCTGCGGTGGCGGTGGAACCAACGGCGGCGGCCCGTAACTGAAGGGCCATTCGCAAAAAAATAACGCCTCATAAGAGGCGTAGCCCTCCTAACAAAAGGGCACCCAATTCAGGAAGAGGGATCGACGGTTTCAGGCACTACGCCAACGTCCATCCCCTTCCTCTTTTTTCCATTATTTCTCAGTCATTCCTTCCTTCATTCCCCATCTGTATATCACTGCAGCGGATGTGTGAGTAACCGCGACGCCATCACCATAACCGCGTCATCGGCCAGATCGTCAAGAGGCGCATGCGCTAAATGTCGCATAATGTATATTATGGAAAATCATGCGTTTTAATACTCCATCGAAGGCCTGCGGGTGGTTTATTGCCGCTTCCATCCACGCTCCCGGATGTTGACTTTGTATATCCTCCGCGATTTCCTTCGCGCTTTTCGCGCTGATCTTCCCTAGAATCCCCCGCTCTTCTAAAAATTGAAGCAGCCAGCGTAAATTCGCGCAATCATGCTTCGCTTCCTGCCTTGCTTTCTTATCCTCGGTAATGAATATCGCGGGACCTGACCGCGCTATTCCTTCCATAAGCTCCGCCGCGTGTTTTTCGCCCAGATCGGCGGTAGCCTTATTATCGTCGAGCTTTCTATGGATCGCGCCACGCTCTGCCTGCCCTGCCTGGCTTGATAAATAGCGATCTTCCGCAAGCGCTTTGCTTAGTATCATATATTCCGTGGGCGTAAGCGGCGTTTTCGCGGCGAGAATCTCTCTATACGATGGCGTATCCGGCGCTTCCAAAGGCACTATGCGGATGCCGGGTATCAGGTTATTAGGCACCGCATGCTTCAGAAAATTGCTTTCGATTGTACTGGGCGCCGCCGCGCTGCCTTTTATTTTTTCATTTCTAAGCATTTCGATCGCCACCACTTTTGGAATGACAATATCCACGCCCAGAGCCGCCAGCTTTTCCAAAAGCGTAAGGTAAGAGGGACCTTTATCATCCCTTGCGCGGCAGCGCAGTTGCGCCGGATCGTCACCGTCGCCGCCGGTAATGCGGCTCCTTGCCAAAAGAGAAAAAGTGACAGCGTCCACCATAATCGTTACCGGAGGGATGAGTTGCGGTCGTTTCAGGAGTCGCGGGTCCATACCCCCCTGCTCCACCGCCGCCTTCTCAATGCTATGCTCCATCGCCTGAAGGCACAGGAAATCCCTTTCGGATAGGTATCTTAAGTTGCCGGTGGGTTTAAAAACGGCTGCGTCGAGATTAGTGGCGGGGATGGCAGGATGTTTAGCCGTAACGGAGAAATTGCCATCGGCAAGCGGCTGCACGACGATGCCGAACTGCCCCTTTCTGGCGTGCAGATGCTCAAATTTTTTCAGCATTTCCGAAGAAATATCCGCCAGAAGCGTATCCACATTGGCAAACCATGCCTGCTGCTCTTCAGGCACGTATTGCCTTAGCGTCAGTATCCTTTCGAGATAGTTATGAAGTAGCGT
>CAZXYG010000003.1:33617-36495 GCA_964644885.1 uncultured Rickettsiales bacterium | reverse complement strand
AAATCATAAGAAAACGTCACTGTTTCAACGACCCGGTCTTCTTTGTCCTTCAGGAAAAGCTCTATGGTTTTTTCGTTCGGGTTAATATAGGCATTGCCCGTGAAGCCGTAGGTCAAAAGAATGTGTGCAAGCTTTTCGTGGCAAATGAGGTGCGTCGCCACGACGGCATCCGTTAATGCGTCAATCTCCTTTTGCGTTTCCTTCGCGAATGTTTCCCTTCCTTTGGTATCGGCATCCGGCCAATTGAAGGAAGCGACCATTCCCGGATAGAAATCGCTGCTACAGAGATATGCTCCCGTGCCATCCTCCTTTCGCACCAGTTCAAGCTTGCGGACGGGCGTTCCGGCATTCTCCGCGTTATGCGCCTTAACCAATTCCACGTTGATATGCGCCGCGGGGATTTTTTTTACGCAGGCGTCGAGTTTTTTTTCTATGTCTCTCTTAAAGCCTTTTTCTGAACTGACTTGAATCGGCTTCGACGTATCGAAAGAACCCAAGGCGCTTGAGACTCGCTTAATTTGCTCCACGGGCGTAGGCGGCGCATAAGCCTGGCCAGGCACGCGCACAGGCGCGCTATGCATGCAAATATGCAGCCGGGACTCTTCGCCAAGCCTTACGATATCGAACCGTAAACCGGGCAAGGCTTTTTGATTATGCTCTTTGACTACGCTTTCGATAAGCGCAATTTGCTCTGACGCAGATAATGTTATTTTATCCTTGGCTTTCGACACGAGGCGGAATTCCTTTGATTTTTGTGCAATTATAACTGCTTTCCGGCGTTATGGCCAGCGCGAGGCTTGCCGCTGCGCAAGTCAAACCGCAAGAAAACCCTTGAGGATTAAGGTGGTACGCTGTATAAAGCAGCCCCCGCAAGGGGAAATTCACACACGGGAACGGCGCTTTTATCCAGCGCGATCGGTGCCTTCGGGCAACATTCCGTGGAGGCATAACCGGTAAAAAGGAACATAAAGTAATGAGCGATCTCCCTAGTTTCACTATGCGCAACCTGCTGGAAGCGGGCGTGCATTTCGGCCACCGCACCCTGCGGTGGAATCCCCGCATGGCCCCTTACATTTTCGGCGAGCGCAGCGGCATTCACATCATTGATCTGCAGCAAACCGTCCCCCTGCTCTACCGGGCGCTGCAAGCCGTTCAGGAAACGGTCAGCCGCGGAGGCCGCGTACTCTTTGTGGGAACCAAGCATCAGGCATCCGATCTGATCACCGAAGCGGCAAAACGCTGCGGCCAGTATTACGTCAACCACCGCTGGCTGGGCGGAATGCTCACCAACTGGAACACTGTTTCCGCCTCCATCAAGACCTTAAGCGATCTCGAAAAACAACTCTCCGACCAGGAAGTCGTCCTTTCCAAGAAAGAACGCCTCACCCTTGCGCGCCAAAAAGAGAAGATTGAAAAATCGCTGGGCGGTATCCGCGAAATGGGCGGCCTGCCGAGCATCCTGTTCATCATCGATACCAACCGCGAGGATATCGCGGTCAAGGAAGCGCGGCGGCTGGGCATTCCGGTGGTGGCTATTCTGGACAGCAATTCCGAGCCGGATGGCATCGCCTACCCGGTGCCGGGTAATGACGATTCGACCAAGGCCATCGAACTCTATTGCGATCTGGTTGCCAAAGCGGTTATCGGCGGCCTGCAGAAAGAATTCACGGCCAAGGGCGGGGATATCGGCGAATCAGCCGTTCCGGCCCAGGATTCCGCGCCTGCCGAGAAAAATACACGCGAAAAGGCAACGCATCGCAGGGATAAATCCACGGGCAAAACGGTTGAAAAAGTGGGTAAAAAAGACGAGCTAAAGAAAATCGCCGAGGAAAAAGCCAAGGCCAAGGCCGAAGGCGCCGCGGAGGAACCGTCAGCGGAAACCAAGGCTGCGGCATCTTAACCTGATGACAAGAAAGTATCGGAGAAAATCATGAGCATTACCTCCCTCGATATCAAGAAGCTGCGCGAAACCACCGGCGCGGGCATGATGGATTGCAAGAAAGCCCTGGAGGAAACCACGGGTGATTTTAACGGCGCCGTGGATTGGCTGCGCAAGAAAGGCTTAGCCGCGGCGGCCAAGAAAGCCGGCCGCACCGCCAGCGAAGGCGTGGTGGCGATCGCCATAGAGGGAGCTAAAGGCGCGGTGATCGAACTGAATTCCGAGACGGATTTCGTGGCCAAGAATGAGTCTTTCCAGACGGTCGCGCTGCATGCGGCGCAATACGCCATGCAAACCGGCGGCGATATCGAAAAGCTCAAGAATTTTACTTGCCCCAAAGCACAGAAAAAGGTGCAGGAAGTGGTGGCCGAACTGGTCGGATCCATCGGCGAGAATCTTAATCTGCGCCGCAGCGCCCTGCTGGAAGCGAAGCAAGGCATTATTGCCAGCTATATTCATGGCGCCATCGCTCCGAATATTGGCAGAATCGGGGTATTGCTGGCGCTCGAATCAACCGGCGACAAAGCGAAGCTCCAGGCGCTCGGAAAGCAGATCGCCATGCATGTTGCAGCCGCCCGTCCCGAATCGCTGACGGTCGAGCAACTGCCCAAGGAGCGCGTCGCGCGCGAACGCGCCGTGCTCACCGATCAATCCCAATCCTCCGGCAAGCCAGCCGATATCATCGCCAAAATGGTCGAAGGCCGCATCCGTAAATTCTACGAGGAAGTCGTGTTGTTGGAACAGATTTTCGTGATCGACAACAAAACAAAAATCCACCAGGTGATCGAAGCCGCCGCCAAGGAAATCGGTGCGCCTGTGACGCTTTCCGGCTATATTCGCTTCGAGCTGGGCGAAGGCATCGAGAAAGAAGAAAAGGATTTCGCCGCCGAAGTCGCCGCCGCCGCGGGAAAATAGCGCACTGGAGCGGGTGAAGGGAAT
>CAZXYG010000003.1:28248-33607 GCA_964644885.1 uncultured Rickettsiales bacterium | reverse complement strand
CGGCTTGCCAAGCCGAAGCGCGTAAGCGCGAAGGCTGGAGCGGGTGAAGGGAATCGAACCCTCGTCTCAAGCTTGGGAAGCTCGCATTCTGCCATTGAACCACACCCGCGACGCCGTATGGTTTTACCCGAACGCGCGGAAATGTCACCCTGAAAAACGTATTTTTCTCCGGATCTGCATTTCGCCCGCACGGTGAAACGAGCACGAAGAATCTCAACTCATTAACGGATTATTAATAATACTCTGGTATCGTTTAAAGAACGACACAAGCGCCTGAAAAACATGCCACAAGATATACTCACGCTATCTGAAGCCGCCACGGCAATCGGCAATTCCATTCAACACTATTTCTCTCGCATTCTGCCGCCATCCCTCCATAAGGAATGGCGCGACAGATACGCTCTCTATGAAGCGCTTGATACAGAACATGAATTCCTTCCTCCACGCAATAAGCGCCTCGATGCGTATTGGAAAAATAAACATGTCGCAACGCCTGTTCTTATTGACCTCGCTTCCGGTTCCTCCGGGCTTCCTCCTCATGCAGAGACTACGCGAGCTGCCGAGAAAGCCGTAAGTGTAGCTTCCGCATATATTTATAAAAATTACGCCGCGCTAACCTTAGAGGTTGCGGAGCTTTTAAGTCGTAAGAATTTGATTGAGCAAAAAATAATGGAAAGTCTCATTGCCCCGTTAGATTCGCTGTTAACAAAGTTTGATAATGCACCTGAAGATTTTGATATCAACTCTTTCCCTTTTAAAGGCAAATTGCACCCTTTGGTGGAAGCATATGTTTCAACGCCGAAAAGCGAAAGAATAAAGCCCACGGACTGGTGGAAACGCAAGGATATAGGAGATATTCAAGACTCGCTGATTCTTGTCGTGCATGCAAAAGAAATGGTGGAGTTATACGGAACGCCGCCGGGCATAAAGCCGGCGAAACTCGGTATCAATGCCAGAACTCAAGAGCTTATGGAACAGATGGCAACGGTGTTAAATGAGATTATTCCAAGCGGGGTAATAGAAAGAAATTCCAAAGATATGATAAACAATAGGCTTACTCCCGCTGTTGTTAAGCACTTACAATCCTATCACGGCATTAACGTCGCCGATCCTGACACCATTTGTTACGCGCCAGTGAGTTCTTTTAATATAATGGACGCATGCTTGCAAACGCTCAAGCCCGAAGCGCCAAAAAGTTTTATACAAAGCATAACATCCTCAAGAAAACCTTCCAAAGCATTGGTGGTTTTTTCTCATTCGTGGGACGGTTTGCCTTACCTTGCGGCATCATGCAGCGAAGGAAATTTGAGTATAATACAAGGGGAAGTAAGCGCGGAAGCGCTGGAAAAATACATAATCAAAACGATTCTGAAGAACGATGAGAGATTAATAAATAACGCCGAAAAAGCGAGAGAAGCCGTCGCGCATCATATAAGCGCGCTTGTTTTAAATATCCCCGAGATTCCCTCAGGCAAAATCGTGCAGGACGAAGAGCTTGCGGCATTAGCCGCGATCATTAAGAAATACGATATAAAGCACGTTCTGTTGGATGAACTCTTCGCTCTCCCCGGCACCCGCTCTCTCGCGAGCTTGGAAGGCATGACGGAACGGTGCTTTGTGGTAGGCAGCACCTCCAAGATATTTAACGAGACTTCCCCGCTTGAGCGGGTTGCATTTGGCTACACCGCCAACAAAGATTGGGCGGCAAAAACCGAAGCGATCTTACGGCAGAATCGCTCCGCTCCGGCGGAAGCGAAACTTGAACCAACTCTTGCCTTGAGAGCGGCAGTGCGCCTGGATATGACACCGGATTCCTATCCTATGGGAAATGAAAAGATTTTCGCCAAAAGAGCGGCTTTCGTTACGGAAAAAACTGCAGGAAAAAGGGCTTTCCTGGCATATCACGCCGCAGCACGGCTGCCAGGGCGTGGTTGTTTTTCCCGCGGATGCACTTGCCCGCGCCGGCATAGAAAACAGCTATCAGCTTTCCGAATATCTTTACAAGATGTCATGGGTCAGAACAGGCGCGATCACCCCTGTAACGCTCACGAAGAACGAAAGCCATATTGGCGTCAGAATCAACTTCATGAACGATGAGAAAATGCTTTCGCAAGCCATAGATCAATTGGGCATCGCGCTTCAGTGTATGCGGGAGGGAACAAAAAAATACCCTGATATTAAAGGAAAAAGATACAGAGGCGTGCCTATGGATGAGGCTATGTCTGATAATAGCGCTGCAGTATTCTCTAGGTCGCGGCGCTCTGGTGGACAACGCACGCTATAAAACCCGCATGTTCGCGTTTCCGCTCTTCCTCCTTGCCCAGTCCAGGAACTGCGTGGTGGCGTCCACCTGGTCGTCATGGGTGGCGGCGGGGAAGGAGAAAAGCTCGCGCTCGTAATCGGAAAGCCATCGCGCCGAGCGCGGCAGGAACACCCGGCCCGCCTCGAACAGCGGCGATACCGCCGCGGCCCGGCGGAGCTTATCGCCGAAGGGCAGCACCGGAATCAGCGGCAGGCGAGTGTCGCGCCGCAAATCCTGCAGCAGCGATTGCCCGCTGCCCTTATCCTCTATCAGGATCGCATTGGCGTTCCATGCCTCCGCCAGGCGGACAACTGCGCGTTTTAACTCCGGGTATTCCATGCGGTCGCGGGCGATATCGAGCAGGTAATACCCCTCCTCCAGCATGGCCCAGGTAGTGCATACGCTGTAATCATTGTGCGGCCCCGCTTTGATCGCGGTATCCCAGCTTTGAACGCGCTTTTCAGGTTCGGCGGGCGCGGCGGCGTAACGCCGCATCCAGCGTGCTTTAAACAGTCCGCCCTCGCGTGGCAAAGGCTGCTGCTGGTACTGCGCCGCGAACGTCAGGCTCCCAAGATCGAGCCGCGCGCGCTCCAGTTCCGCCATGCCCTCGCGCTCCGGGTGCAGCAGATCGCCCGGCTCGCGCCGCACCGTGGTTTTTCCGAAGCGAAAAAACGCGGGAGTCTCGGCGATTGCGGGCAGACGGAGATGCTCCCACCCGCCGCCTGCCTTGCTTAAGAGATGTCCGGTGAGATCTTCCTGGTGCAGGCGCTGCATCACCACCACGATCACGCCGCGTCGCTTGTCATCGAGCCGCGTGCTGAAGGACTGATCAAACCACTCCCTGGCGATACGGCGCTCCACTTCGCTTTCAGCCTGCGCCGGATGCTGAGGATCATCGACGATCAGGTAGTTGCCGCCCTCGCCGGTGATGCCGCCGCCGACCGATGTCGCCATGCGATAGCCGCGCGCGGTGGTGAGGAATTTCTCCTTGCGGTTCTGGTCTGTCGCCAGGATCACGCCCGGAAACAGGCTTCTATACCAGGGAGAAGAAACAACCAGGCGGCAATCGAGCGAATGCTTGAGCGCCAGGTGTTGCGCGTAGCTCGCGCCGATGACGCGCCGCGCGGGGTCGCGCCCCAGCAGCCAGGCGGGCCAGGCCACGCTGACGGTGATTGATTTCAGCATGCGCGGCGGCATATTGATGATGAGCCGCGTGATCTGCCCGCGCTCCGCCGCCATCAAATGCTCGGCGATCAGATCGATGTGCCAGTTGGAAAGATACGGCGTCGCCGGATTGACGGTGCGAAAAGCACGCGCGACGAAGCTGGAGAGATCCTCGGCGAGCAGCCGCCGGTAGCGGCGCTCAAGTGCGTCGTCCGGTGCGCTCGTCATAATCGTCCATAATGGAAATGTCCTCCGGCGTGCGAAGCAGGCGTTCCTCGCCCTCCTCCTTCCTATCCGAAGCTTTACCTTTCAACGCCGCCTCGACGGCCACCAGCCGCTGGAGCACCTGTGCCAGCTTCGCCAGCACCACGACGGCGTTCTCCTTTTCGGAGCAGAGCGTTAACCCGGCATTCGTGCCGGGATTTTCCACTTCGTTGCGTAGCGTCATGCATAGCGCGAGAGAGGTTTCGGCCATCTCCACAGCCTGCATGCGGTTGGCGAGCACAAGCGTATCCAAGGCCTCCTGCTCGAGCGTGCGGGGTTTTTGGGGCATAAGTTTGGGAGATAGGAGGTGGAGGAGCGGCTAACAGCCTATAATTTACAGTGTAATCGGAAAGGAAGGAAGCCGGAAGAGGGATGCTCAATAATGATAGCGGCACTGGAGGATGACGAGCGTTTCTCTCTCCACCCTGTAAACCAGGCGGTGCTCCCGGTTGATGCGCCGCGACCACCAGCCGCTTAACTCGTATTTCAGCGGCTCGGGCGCGCCCAGCCCCTCGAAAGGGGTTTCCCGCATGTCAGCGATCAATCGGTAAGCTTTTTTGTAAAGATGAGGCTCTTTTTTTGACCAGTAAGCGAGATCACTCTCCGCTTTCGGCTTTAGTTCTAATCGCAGCATCCATCTCCTCCATGCTGTCGTATAGCGCTCCCTTTTCCTTCATGCCCTCCAGAAGCCGCTTTGCGTTCTCCGGGCTGCGCAGGAGGTAAAGCGTTTCTTCCGTGGAACGGTAATCCTGCATGGACATCATCACCACCGGCTCCCGGTTCCGGCGCGTAATCAGGAGCGGCTTGCTGCTGTCGCACACTCTGTCCATGATGCCCTTCAGGTTCTGCCGGGCCTGGCTGTAATTGACTGTTTCCATGAGAAACCCCCTTTTAATTGTACAAGTATATGTACAACAATGGCCGCTGTCAAGGGTCGTTAAAAAAAGAAGGGCGGCTTGCGCCACCCTTCCCCACGGGAGGTCACACCCAGATTAATAAAAAATCTGGAGTGTGAATTGCCTCTCCTCCCACGTAAACCGGATAAAGGTTATCCGGCCCCGGTCATCCTGACCAGTAATCATTGCCTGGAGTTCGGTTGCTTTGCCATCCGCCTCCTCCAGGAAAAGGCGGAGTTTTTCTCCCACCAGCCCGGCAAGAAACTTCGCCTGCCGATCTCCCAGTATTTGCTTCAAGCCAAACGGCAAATACTGCCCCGCCGCGAACGAAAACCCCTTCAGCGACCCCTGCGTAAAATTGAGGGGATTGTCGTTTGCCCCCACTCCATTTATTTGCCACTCCCGATCTCCGATCAGGGCGGCGATTTTCCGGTCGGCAAAGCTGGGGGGTGAGCCTACCGAGGGGCCGGAAGGCTCTTGCAGCTGCTGGCAGCTTCCTACCACCAGGCAAAGCACGAAAACCCGAAGCGCCCGTTTCATATGGGCACCTCCTTAGGTTAAATTTCTCGCCTCCTTTCCATCCATGGAAAAGACTTGAGGAGTGATAAATTATAAGCTTTCCCGCCTCGTATCCTCGAATCGAAAAAGCTAAGAAACATTCCCCCTATTTTACTAAAATTTTATTAATTTTTCAAGGAGTTTTATTTATGCAAGGACAATTTAAGCCTGAAAT
>CAZXYG010000003.1:24859-28238 GCA_964644885.1 uncultured Rickettsiales bacterium | reverse complement strand
TCAAGGAGTTGGCGCGTCGATGCGCGAAGAAGCACATAAGGCTGAAGAATGCCGAAGCTAGGCGCTTCTTATGTAAAGATAAAATCCCCGGACGCAAGAGAGCCGAGATTATCCACCGTCACCGTGCCTACACCGAGATCGATGACGAGATCGCCGCCCGCCGTGGTGAAATGGGTTTGCGCCTGATTGAACGACGAATAGATGCCGGTAAGCTGGATTTTATCGCCGGCGCTTTGCAAGAAATCGGCAATGAAGTCGCTGCCCTCGCCCGCCACCGCGCGAAATACGAAAATATCCGCACCGTTGCCGCCGGTGAGCGTATCGTTGCCCACGTCGCCGTAGAGCGTATCCGCCCCCTCGCCGCCCGAGAGCGTATCGTTGCCCCCGCCGCCGCGCAGCGTATCGCCGTCCAAGTCGCCTAACACACTATCGTTACCCAGATTTCCGTTCAGCCAATCCGCGCCCTGGCCGCCGCGGATAGTGTCGTTGCCCTGGCCGCCGCGCAGCACGTCCGCTCCGATGGCGCCGTTAATCGTGTCGTTGCCTGCGTTGCCGTAGATTTCATTGGCGAAATCGTTGCCGTAGATAGTGTCGTTGCCGCTTCCGCCGCGCGCGTTTTCTATGCGCGCGTTAAAGGCCACGCCGACATATTCCTGCCCCACGAAGCTGTATTTATCGCCGCCTTCGCGCAAATCGACGCGGGCCGCTGCCGTCAGGCCGGAGCCATCCAGCCAGTCCGTGCCGCCACCGTCCCAGATCGCGCGTGTGCTGGATACCCCGGTGAGGACGTACGTCGTATTTCCGGCATTAGTGCTGGCATTCACCCCATAGAGATATTGCACCGCCGCGATGTCGTAAATCATCGGCGTCGAGGGCGCGGCAATGGAAACCGGCGTGCCGTTGTCAAACACCGAAGGCATGATCGACACGTCGAAATTTCCGTTATTAAGATGGCTTAACAGCGGCTCGTCTTCATCCGGGTGCTTAAGGCCGAGCGCATGCCCGATCTCGTGCATAAGCGCCACGAATCCATTACTTCCCGGCGCCAGTTGATCAACGTTGAAATAGAAGCTGTTGAGAACGACATGCGCCTTTTGAATCGTGCTGCCGTCGCCGGAAATCTGGTCGAATACCGTGACGCCGAGCGCAGTGGAATCCAGAGGCGTGGGATTGTTGCTATCGCTGGTGAGATAAAAGGAAAGCGGCTTGCTGGCCGCGCTTTCATTCTGCAGCGCGGAGACATAGGAAAAGGTGAAGGCAATGCCCGCGATTTGGCTCCAGGAGTTTAAAGCGGCTTCGACCGCGCTGCGGTAATCCGCCGCCTGATCGTTGCGGATCGTATCGCCGTTGACCGTGAATTGCACGGTTGCCGCCTGCCCGTTCCGCCCCGTCCAGGAACTGCCGAGCAGCAGGGAATCAACGATATTCGCTCCGGATGCGACGACTGCCATGTTCGTGGATAACCCACTACCTGTGAATTTAATAATTTGTTTACTTTAACAGGTTTTTCCCCGGTTTTCCATCCGGCAAATTCGCGCCGGGAATGAAATATCGGGAAGCGTGACATTTTTGCGTCGTTTGCTAGTATGGCTGCAGCAACATGAACGCTACCCCTCCCCTCACTTTGTTTCTCATCGCGGGTGAAGCTTCCGGCGACGCGCTGGGGGCTAAGTTAATGGCCGCGCTGAAAAAACAAAGCGCGCGCGCCATAACATTTCATGGCATCGGCGGCGACCGTATGGCAAAAGAGGGGCTGATCAGTCTGTTTCCGATGCAGGAACTCTCCATTATGGGGTTCGTGGAAATTCTGCCGCATGCGCGCCGGTTGCTGGGGCGCATCAGGCAAACAACGGAGACTATAAGGCGCGTCAAGCCCGACGCCGTGATTACCATTGATGCCCCCGGCTTTAATTTCCGCATCGCCAAGGCGTTGCGGAATGCGGATATCCCCCTGATGCATTATGTGGCTCCCACCGTCTGGGCCTATAAACCCAAGCGCGCGCAAAAAATCGCGGAGCTTTACGATCACCTTCTGGCATTGCTGCCGTTCGAGCCGCCTTATTTCGAGAGAGCCGGACTGGCCTGCACCTTCATCGGCCACCCGATCGTGGAGGAGAAAGTCACGGGCGGCAACGGTAAGCGCTTCCGCAAGAAGCACGGCATTGCGGAGAAAGCGCCTTTGCTTTGCCTGCTGCCTGGCAGCCGCCCCGGAGAAGTGAAACGGCTGCTGCCCGTATTTAGTGAAGCGACAGCGCGGCTGCATCAACGCTTCAAACATCTTCACGCGGTTATTCTCACCACCCCTCTATTGCAGGAAACCTTACGGATGCAAACGCAAACATGGCCTTGCCCCTTGGTCTTGTGCGCGCAGGCCGAAGAAAAAGCGGATATGTTCGCCGCCTGCACCGCCGCACTGGCAAAATCCGGCACCGCCACGCTGGAGCTTGCCATGGCGGGCGTGCCGATGGCGGTGGCGTACCGCGTTCACCCTCTTTCCGCCTGGATGCTTCGCCGCATGATCACGGTGCCGTACGTCACCCTCGTTAACCTGATCGTGAATAAACCCGTTATCCCTGAACTGTTGCAGGAACAATGCAATCCTATTGCCCTCGCGGAAACACTGGAGCGGCTTCTGCGCGATAGCGCCACGCGGAAAAAACAACTAAAGGAAAGCCGCCCTGCGCTCAAACGGCTGGGCCTTAGCCAATCCCCCTCCCCCAGCGAAAAAGCGGCGGAGGCCGTATTGCAACTGCTTCGGCAGTGATCAAATGCCACACCCGGCACATTATCGTTTGCACGCGCACCGATTTCACTTTTGTCCTATGAGCGATATATGCTATACAAACGCATTATTTTGTAAACCCGACCGGAGATTTTTTATGCTCGTAAAACGTCTGATTGCCTTGTTCTTCTTTTTTGCCCTGGCGGCATGCAGCGGAGCCGATAAGGATCCGACTTTGCAGGAACCCGCTCCGGTGGAATATTCTGATGGCTCCGGTATTACGGAAGAAGGCGTAGCCGGCTCTCAGCTCGGTGAGCTGACGCCGGGCAGCCAGGAAGAACTGGTGGCCACGGTCGGCGATCGGGTGTTTTTCGATTTCAACAGCCACGCTCTCAGCGACAATGCCAAGAAAACGCTCACGCGGCAGGCGGAATGGCTGAAAACCAACGCCAACGTGAATGTCATTGTGGAAGGGCACTGCGACGAGCGCGGCACCCGTGAATACAATTTGGCGCTTGGCGATCGCCGCGCCAAATCAATAAAAGATTATTTGGCCGGCGCGGGAATTGCCGCTGGGCGCGTCAGCACCATCAGTTACGGCAAAGAACATCCGGAATACCTGGAATCCAATGAGGAAGCCTGGGGCAAGAACCGCCG
>CAZXYG010000003.1:21990-24849 GCA_964644885.1 uncultured Rickettsiales bacterium | reverse complement strand
CCGCAGCGTAACGGTTGTCACAAACTGATAAGTCATAGATTCCCGCTTGCGCGGGGAAAACAGGAGCGTGGCGTATGAAGCATCTGCTCGCTATTTGTGTAGCGTTGAGCATACTGGCGGTGTCCGCGCCGCTCAGTGCGGAGGATATCGCCACTTCCGCGGAGCGCATTAAGACGCTGGAAGCGAAGGTGGATGCGCTAAACGCGAAAGTTGCATTGCTTCTGTTGCGTCTGCAGCAGAGTGAAAATGTGAATCCTTCGCCCACGCCGGCAACCGGATCGGCGCCTGTTGTTTCTTTAACCGCTCCCCCGCCGGCTTCATCGCCGGATGTTCCGCTTTTCGTGCAGAAGGAAGATCGCATACCCGTCGTGGCGGAGGCGCCGCTCGATCATTCGCCGGAATCTCAGTACAAAACCGCGTTTCAGTTGATTAATGAAGGAAAATACGATGAAGCTTCGGAAAAATTCCGCGATTTCGTCGCGGCGCATGGCAGCCATAAGCTCGCCGCGCTGGCCCATTACTGGCTGGGCGAGATTCATTACGAGAAAAAGGAGCTGCAGAAAGCGCATGATGCGTTCATGGCTTCCTACCAGTCCGATCCGAACAGTGAAAAAAGCCCGGAAAGCCTGCTGAAAGTGACTCTTGTTCTTAAAGAAATGCAACTGCCGCAGCAGGCCTGCGTAGCGCTCGGAATTTTGAAGCGCGATTACTCTGAAAGCCAAGCAGCAACCCGTGCCAAGGCCAATGCAGACTTGGCGCAGTTGAGTTGCGACGCAACTACGGCCACTGAATCCGTGAATTAATCCGCCTCTCCCTTGAAGGGAGAGATCTGCGACTGCGCCAGCAGGAGCCGGGTGAGGGTGAAAATCGTACATTCATGACACAAAATACAAAAGCGATTTTCCTCAATGGAGGAGTGGAGCTAGAAATTTTTTCGCGGTTTATGAAGCAATTTTCGCCGCTAGGGAAAGGACCACGCATTGCCGTAGCGCTTTCCGGCGGGGGCGACAGCATGGCCCTTGCGTTTCTGCTGCAAGAATGGGCGAAAACGCAAAAAGGCCGGGTGGTTGCCCTTATAGTCGATCATCGCCTGCGCCCAGAATCCGCAACAGAAGCAAAACAGGTTGCGGCATGGATGAAAAAAGCAGGTATCGCGCATCACATTCTCTCCGATCCAAATGCCGCACCCTCTTCCAACTTACAAAATTACGCGCGCGAGCTGCGTTACCGCCTGATGACCGAATGGTGCCAAAAAAACCATTTCCGATACCTCGCTACCGGCCACACCTATGACGATCAGGTGGAAACCTTTCTTCTTCGCCTGCAGCGCGGCAGCGGCGTGGACGGGCTGGCCGCCATGCCCGCTGCAACCATGCGTAACGGCGTTCGCATTCTGCGTCCCATCATGGGGTTCCGGAGGGAGGCGCTGCGGGAATACCTCAAAAACCACAACCGCCCTTGGATCGAGGATCCCACCAATGAAAAACCCGAATATGACCGCAACGCGGTGCGGAAATTGCTCCGCATTAATCCTGATGCGGGGCTAAGCAAACGCTTCTTCGACACTGCGTTGGCGATGGGCCGCGCCCGCGCTGCGCTGGAACAGGAAACCAACGCCGCCCTCTCCGCTTGCCTCACTGTACATAAAGAAGGGTATGCAAAGATAAATATCGATAAATTCCGATGCATTAACGAAGAAATAGCGCTTCGCGCATTAAGAAATGCGCTGGCCTGCCTTGGCGGCAACGCCACCACGCCGCGTTTTGAGAAACTCCATCCTCTGTACCGCGGCATTATGGATGGAACTCTTGAGAAACCCCGCACTCTTTGGGGTTGCACGCTGATTCCGCGGAAAGGCGATGCCCTCCTCATCCTGCGCGAGCGCGCCCGCATCCCGGCGCGTACTCTTCTCACTCTCAATACGCCTATCTTGTGGGATGAACGCTTTACCGTTACATGGCGCCGCTCTCGCCGCGTTGCAATGCCCTATTTTATCTCCCCCCTCACCCCTGCCGAATGGCAAGCGCTGCGGCGAAAATATTCCGCGCTGGAGAATCCGTTCAAGCCCGGAGCCATTCTCCATACTCTGCCCGCGCTAAAAACGTTGTCTCCGCGGGGGATTGAAACTATACTGGGGGTACCCCATATCCACTGGTATGGGGATAAGGAACTGAAAAATCACGTGTGCGTGGAATTCACCCCTGTTTTCGCGCTCATAGCAACGCCGTTTACCTATTGGAACGCATAAAGACATGGGAAGTTTCGTTAAGAATCTACTGATCTGGTTCGTGATTCTGGTGGTTATCGGCGCATTGTACGATACCTTCAAGGATGGCGGCCTAAGCAACAAACTGGCTTTCTCGGACTTCCTGGAATCCGTGGATTCAAATCAAATCAGCGATGTCACCATTCGCGGCCGCACCATCGAAGGGCATTTTGCGGATAGCGGTTCCTTTTCCACTTTCGCGCCGGAATACCCTGGATTAGTGGACCGGCTGCAGAACAGCGGCGTAAAAATCAACGCCGCGCCCGCGGAAAGCGGCATGAGTTCTCTGTTCGGCGTGTTGCTGGGCTGGTTCCCCATTTTACTTCTAATCGGCGTGTGGGTGTTTTTCATGCGCCAGATGCAGGGCGGCAAGGGCGGCGGCGCCATGGGCTTCGGGCGTTCGCGCGCGCGGCTGCAAACCGACAAAAATAACCCCGTCACTTTCGCCGACGTGGCAGGCATTGACGAGGCGCGCGAAGAGGTGCAGGAAATCGTGGATTTCCTTAAAGACCCCGCCAAATTCCAAAAATTGGGCGGAAAAATCCCAAAAGGCTGTCTTCTGGTAGGGCCTCCCGGCACCGGCAAAACCCTGC
>CAZXYG010000003.1:21717-21980 GCA_964644885.1 uncultured Rickettsiales bacterium | reverse complement strand
TGTTCGAGCAGGGCCGTAAACATGCGCCGTGCATCATCTTCATTGACGAAATCGACGCCGTTGGCCGTCATCGGGGCGCGGGGCTGGGCGGCGGCAACGACGAACGCGAGCAGACGCTCAACCAATTGCTGGTGGAAATGGATGGTTTCGACGCGCACGAAGGCGTCATTCTAATCGCCGCCACCAACCGCCCGGACGTGCTCGATCCCGCTCTACTGCGCCCTGGCCGCTTTGACCGCCAGATTGTCGTGACGCTGCCGGAT
>CAZXYG010000003.1:14677-21707 GCA_964644885.1 uncultured Rickettsiales bacterium | reverse complement strand
GCCGCGCACGTGATCGCGCGCGGCACGCCGGGATTCTCCGGCGCCGATCTCGCCAATCTGGTGAACGAGGCCGCGCTGCTCGCGGCGCGGCGCGATAAGAAAGTCGTCACCATGACGGACATGGAGGAAGCCAAGGACAAGGTGCTGATGGGCGCCGAGCGCAAATCCATGGTGATGAGCGAGGAAGAAAAGGAACTCACCGCGTATCACGAATCAGGCCACGCCGTTGTGGCGCTGCACTGCCCCAATTCCGACCCCATCCACAAAGCTACTATTATCCCGCGCGGGCGCGCGCTGGGCATGGTGATGCGCCTGCCGGAGCGCGACCAGCTTTCCATCACCCGCGCCAAGCTGCACGACGATATCGCCGTGGCCATGGGCGGCCGCGTGGCGGAGGAGATGATTTTCGGCTACGACAAGGTCACGAGCGGCGCGTCTTCCGACATTCAGCAGGCGACGCGGCTGGCGCGCAACATGGTGACCAAATGGGGCATGAGCGACAAGGTCGGCCCCCTCTTTCACGGCAACGACAGCGAGGAAGTGTTCCTGGGGCAATCGCTGGTGTCGCGCAAGGAAATGTCCGAGGATACCGCCAACCTGATTGACGCCGAGGTAAAAATCATCGTCGAGGCGGCCCATAAACGCGCCGCCGACATCATAAAGAAACACAAGAAACAACTGGAGATCCTGGCGCGCGGGTTGCTGGAGCATGAAACCCTGACCGGAGATGAAATCAAAGATCTGCTTGCCGGTAAAAAGATCGACCGCACCCAGCCGAACAAGAAAAAACCGGCGCGGAAATCCACCTTTCCCGGCGGCGGCATGGGCAAGCCCGCCGTCGATCCCGGCGCCGCGCCGCAGCAGGCGTAAAGTATGAACCGCAGGCTCTTCGGCACCGACGGCATCAGGGGGCTGGCAAATACCGCCCCGATGGACGCGCTCACCGTGCTGAAAGTGGGCATGGCGGCAGGATATTACTTCTCGCGCGGATCGCACCGGCACAAAGTTGTAATCGGCAAGGATACCCGGCTTTCCGGCTATATGATCGAGCCGGCGCTGACCAGCGGCTTCGTTTCGATGGGCATGGACGTGGTGCTGATCGGCCCCATGCCGACCCCAGCCGTAGCCATCATCACCCGCTCAATGCGCGCCGATCTCGGCGTCATGATCTCGGCCTCGCACAATCCCTACCACGATAACGGCATCAAGCTCTTCGGCCCCAACGGGCTTAAACTTTCCGACCAGATCGAGGCGGAGATCGAGGTGTTGGCGCACAGCGACATGGCAAAGCTCATGGCCGAGTCGAAGCAGCTCGGGCGAGCCAAGCGGCTGGAAGACGCCGCCGGACGCTACGTCGAATACGTCAAGCACACCTCCCCCCGCCGCAACCGCCTGGACGGCTTGAAGATCGTGGTGGATTGCGCCAACGGCGCGGCGTATAAGCTGGCGCCGACGATCGTATGGGAGCTGGGCGGGGACATCCTGCCGCTCGCCATTAAACCGGACGGCTGCAACATCAATGAAAAATGCGGCGCGCTGCATCCTGAAAACATGTGCGCGGCGGTAAAGAAAAACGGCGCGCATTTAGGCATCGCGCTCGACGGCGACGCCGACCGCCTCATCGTTTGCGACGAGAAGGGTGAAATCATCGACGGCGATCAAATCATGGGCGCCATCGCCACCTATCTCCACGCGCAGGGCAAGCTGGCGAATAACGGCCTGGTGGCCACGGTGATGTCAAACCTGGGGCTGGAAACATACCTCAAGCAGCAGGGGCTGCGCCTGGAGCGCACCAAGGTGGGCGACCGCTACGTCATCGAGGCCATGCGCGCCAAAGGCTATAACCTTGGCGGCGAGCAATCCGGCCATATTGTGCTCAGCGATTACTGCACCACCGGCGACGGGTTGATCGCAGCGCTGCAGATTCTCGCCATATTAGTGCAATCCGGCAAACCGGCAAGCGAGGTGCTGCGCGTTTTCACGCCCTATCCGCAAGTGCTGCTCAATATCCGTTACGATAAGACCAAGGGCGATCCAACACAGCATCCGAGCGTACTGCAAGCCGTGGAGCAAAGCGAGAAATCTCTGGGCGAGAGCGGCCGCATCCTGCTGCGCAAATCCGGCACCGAGCCGCTGATCCGCGTGATGGTGGAAAGCACCGACGAAGCACGCACCCATGCCATCGCCCACGCCATCGTCAGCACTATCGAGCAAGCGCAAGCCCAGGCGGCTTAGTAAATTTCCTGCTTTAAAGAAACGAAAGAAGAAAGATCCGCGGCGATTCGTTCGCCTGTAATGAGAAAACACGCCATTACAGGCGTTTCCTTATTTTTCAGCGCCTTCTCTTCAAAACATGCTTTGCGCCGATACCTCAACGAAGAGCTCATTCAATCCGAATTTCCTTAATCTCTTCCAAAACTCTTCTTAATCATTACAGCATAAAATGATACGAAATGCTTAACCTCCGTTTGCAATAGCGGCAATGATAGTTAAGATTTCCTACCAATTTCCATTATTTTTACATGAGCATTCTTTTTTATCTTTACGATTTTGTTAAAAAAATTATTCTTTTCATTAATTTTTTAATTAACGAAAGGCGCAGAAAATTAACAAAAATGCCAGAGAGTCATCTTTCCTTTAATATAATATTAATAATTTGGCTTGCATTTTAAAAAAATATTTACTATGACTTCTAACGAATTCTTCTTGGCTTTTTATTGGTATCAATAGGAGCGATTTGGGATTCGCTTTTCCAGAGGAAAAGTTTTCACAGGCTTGAGGAGTAGTCTTCGCGTCTGTTAATGCAAATCCTTTTTGAAGGAAAAATTTTTTTCACGTTAACCACACAACTAAGGAGATCAGCAATGATCAATAAAAAACTGTTAACCGCCGTTTCTATGGCCGCTCTGCTTGCGGCTTCTGCGACGGCAGCTCTGGCCGATGAGCAATCTGAAGCCGGGCAAGGCGCCGCCACCCAGACGCAAACTAACGACAATGAAACTGCAATTGCCTCTGATAACGAAATTGGCAATAACAACAGCGACAACAGCACCGAGACCAACGGCAACGACGTGCTGAGCAATAACGACAACAACGGCAATACCGACAACACCAACAACAGCGACAACAGCACTGATGTCGATGTGAAGGGCAACAAGCTGCTCAGCGAAAATGACAGTCATGACCAGACTGACAACAGCAACCAAGGTAACGCCGATGTTGATATTGCTGACAGCGGCAATACCGACAACAGCAACCAGGGCAACGCGGATGTTGACGTTGACGACAGCGGCAACACCAACAGCCAGAACAAGCTGTTAAGCGACAACGAAACCAACACCGACAACAGCAATCAGAACAACACTGATGTCGATGTGAAGGGCAACAAGCTGCTCAGCGACAACGACAGTCACGACCAAACTGACAACAGTGATAACAGTGACAACAGCGTTGCGTTTAAGGACAATGAAACGAACCTGAACAGCAAGAACGACAACAGCAATCAGGGCAATACTGATACCGATGTTGACGTTAACGACAGCGGTAACACCAACAGCCAGAACAAGCTGTTAAGCGACAACGAAACCAATGTTGATGCCAGCACCAACACCAAGAACGAAACCGAGACGGAAGTCGTGGTGAAGGACAATGAAACCAACTTTGGCAGCAAAAATGACAGTCATAACGACAGTCATGACAACAACAGCACCAATGTTACTGGCAACAAGCTGCTCAGCGACAACGAGACGAACGTTGACGCCAGCACCGACAGCCATGATGACAACAGTGTTGCCATTAAGGACAATGAAACCAACGTTGGCAGCAAGAACGACAGTCACGACCAGACTGACAATAGCGTTGCCATCAAGGACAATGAAACCAACTTCAACAGCAAGAACGACAACAGCGTTGACACCAGCGTTGATGACAACGAGACAAACGTTGCCAGCAAGAACGTCGTCGCCAGCTTCAATACGCTGGACAGCAACAACACCGACAACAGCGTCAACACGACGTTCGGCAACATTGACCTCGAGAACAGCTTTGAGAAGATCGGAGCCCTGACGGCTTCCGCTCTCAACAGCTCGATCGCGGGCAGCCCGATCGCGTTCACGCAAAAAGGCGGTTCGACCTACGGTGGCACGAACACCATCAGCGGCAACATGCTGCAAGACAGCACGGGCGTCGCGGCGGTGAACATGAACACCGGCGTCAGCGCCAGCACGCAGCAGGCGGTGACGATTCGCGCCGAAGTCACCAACAACTACGACTCTCAGTAGTTGATCGGCTCTTTTCAGGCGCTACTTAAGCAGCCTGAAGAAAGGATTCCCCCGGGGTTTTTCCCCGGGGGAATTCACGAAAGAATAAAGGGGATGCGTAGAACACGTTCTTTTGGGAAACAGCGGCACATGAATTCTCTCGGCAAACAATTTCTGACTTTCCGCCTCGCCGGCCTCACCGGTATGATTTTCTTCGCGCTCATCGGCAGCGCGGCCCAGGCGGAAGAAGGGACCGGAACGGTCCTGGATGTTCCCATCGATATTTCCAACAATCTTGCCGGCTCGCCCTCCGACAACACCGGTGCCTTCGGTGACGCTCCTTTCAGCGACGCGGGCTTGAGCGCGGTGGTCGTGGCTTCGAGCAACGCGGTCGTGCAGTCGAACAGCATGCAGGGCAATTTCGTGAGCGGCGATAACGCGATCACGGCCAATGCGTTTCAGAACGCCAATGGCGTTGTGAACGTCCTGCAGAACAGCGGCAGTCAAGTTTCCATCCAAGCGCCAACCGTCATCAATATGACATTCCAAGGCCCACTGAACTAGAGGACATTCGCATGCGGGGGAGCGGCACGGCATTACTAAAGGAACTCGCAGCCTCCGCGATGCTTCTGTGCGCGATTCCTGCTTGGGCGGGCGAAGTGCCCGTTGTCGGCGTGGGCGGCACCAGCTACGGCATCAGCGTCAAAAGCATGCAGGAATTGAAGTTCGACGGCATCGTCAAACAGCAATATGATTTCAGTTGCGGCTCCGCCGCGCTCGCCACGCTACTCTCCTATCATTACAACGTACCCTCCGGCGAAAATGATTTGATCGCCTCCATGTACGCGATCGGCGATCAGCAGAAAATACAGCGCGAGGGTTTCTCCATGCTGGATATGAGGAATTACCTGCAATCCGTAGGACTTTCCTCCAACGGCTACAAGGTGACGCTGGATCAATTGCAGCAGGTCGGCATCCCGGCCATCGTGCTGGTCAATAACAACGGCTACCTGCATTTTGTTGTGATCAAAGGCATCACCGAGAAGCATGTGCTGGTGGGCGATCCGGCGCTCGGCATGAAAATCCTTGAGCGGCCCGCGTTCGAACAGACCTGGAACGGCATCGTGTTCGTGGTCGATGGCTCTATGCAGACGGCCAAGACCAATTTCAACAAGCAGGTGGATTGGAAAGTCTCGCACCGTTTTCCGCTCAATCAAGTGCTGGATAGCGCTACACTCGCTGGCTTCACGGTAGATACCATGTACAGCCAGTTTTATTACTAATGTAACGTTTGATCGTAAAGGGGATATCGCATCATGGGAATGAAAAACAGGTTATTGAGCGGCGTGGCGGCGGGGGCGTTTTGCTTCCTGGGAGCCAGCGCGGCGCTCGCCTCTTCTGAACACGAAACGGATAACCTGCTGGTGGTCGCCTACATCCCGGCCATGCCCGATGAGGATTCCGGCGCCTATCTGGTGTTCGCATCCGATGAAACCGGCCATAAAGACGCCTACGCAAAAAACGCGCCAAAATCTCACATAAAGCCTCTGTCACTGAAACACACAGCCACCTCTGGCCATACGTTCGCGGCGGGAGCAAGCAAGGAGCCCATCGTTCTTGCATCCGCTGCGGCGTATGGTTCTTCGCCCGTCCTCACGCGCGAGGAATTGGAGTATCTGCGCGGCGGGTTCGTGTTCAACGGCGGCCTCAAGATCGATTTCAGCTTCCGCCAGGAAACGAAGTTTAACGGCGAAACCATCGGCAAGGTTGATCTCAATCTAAATCAGATGTTCGGCGAGGACGGATTGTTCGGTAAGGAAGGCGTTCTCGGCAATCAGCAACAGAGCGCCGTAGAACCGGACAAATCCTGGAAGAGTCCGGATAGCGCTCAGCCCGCTCAAACCGCCAGCGCCCAGAGCATCCAGGGTCCATTCGGCACGACACAGACCGATGGCAAGAACACCAAGATAGAAGCGGCATTTAACCCCACAACCATCCAGCAAGCGGCAGCGGTCGGCAGCGGTGGCAAGAGTGTCGGCGTTACCGCAAACAATGTTTCTTCTGCTCCACAGAAAGTGGGCGGAAATATCGTTCAGAATCCCGTATTTCAGGGCAACGGCTTCAATTTCGGCAAGCTGATCCAGGTAGGGGTGAACGGCAGCCCTACGCCGGTAATTACCGACTTGCCCGGCCTCACCACCATCGTTCAGAACTCGCTGAATCAGGTCAATATCCAGCACAGCAATGTTATGGACATCCTGGTGCAGGGCGTCGACAACTACAAGATGCAGCAATTCGTGCCACTGCTGAACCACCAGGCGATCAGCGCGCTCAAGTAATAAAACAGTTGTATTCGGACGGCAACTTGCGCTATTGGAGAGTAACGTTTTTTCACGTCAATGAGGTTATGATATGAACGCAATAAAGATTACAGCGTTGGCTGCGGTAACGGCTTCCCTTCTTGCGGCGTCTTCCGCCGCCCTCGCCGCCGCTCCGGAAAAGAAAGAACTCGAAGCGCTGATGCAATCCCTCAATCAGCAGAAAACGCAGCTTGAAAAACAGCGGCAGGATCTCCAGGCGCAGCAGCGCGCGTTCGAGGAACAAATGCGCAAGATGGGCGAAATGGAATATAAGATCCGCAGGCTGGGCGGTGAAAAAGTGCAGCCGCCTGCGGCAGCAGCGCCCTCCGAAGTCGGCAGCGACCGCAAGCGCAAAGAGCCGGAAAAAGCCCCCGATATCGCGGTGCTCGCCGATCAGGGCGGCGTTCTGCT
>CAZXYG010000003.1:11373-14643 GCA_964644885.1 uncultured Rickettsiales bacterium | reverse complement strand
CCTCCGCCGCCACGCGCGTCGGTATTCACGGCCTTACCATCATCCCGGCGCTCAATATCGGCTCTTTCGAGCTTACCGACGTGAGCCGCGATACGATTACGCAGCGCCTTGCCATGCGCTATGGCATCACCAACCGCATCGAAGTGGATGCCACCGTTCCGTTCCTGTTCCGCACCGACCAGACCAAAACGCGCCCCTTCGGCGCGCCTTCATCGGCGGAAACGCTGACCGAAGTGGACGGCAGCGGCTTTGGCGATATCGAAGTGGGCGCCCACTATCAGATTAACAAAGGCGCCGGCGGATGGCCTTACTTTGTCGCCAATCTGCGCTTCAAAAGCACCACTGGCGAAGGCCCGTTCGATATTCCCATTGATCCCGTCACCGGCTTCCAGAAAAAGCTTCCCACCGGATCCGGTTTTTATGCTTGGCAACCCAGCATCACCGCTATTTTCCCCTCCGATCCGGTGGTGTTCTTCGGCAACCTGGGTTACGTTTATAACGTGGAAGATGATGTTCCTGGCCGCGGCACCGTGGATCCAGGCGACAGCATCACCGCCAGCCTTGGCATGGGGCTTTCACTCAACGACAAAGCTTCGTTCAGCCTGAGTTATGGCCATGCCACGGTGCTGGAAACCATGCAGAATAATGCAACGCTTCCCGGCTCTTCGGTGCTTCAGGTGGGCACGCTCACGCTTGGCGCCTCCTACCGCTTCAGCGAGCGCTACAGCCTGAATTTCTCAGCCGACGCGGGCGTGACGGAAGACGCGCCGGACGTCGCACTCATGTTCCGCGTGCCGATCACGTTCAACCTGTTCTAGGCCGTGGCGCTTTTTTCTTTCAGGGGTCGCCAGAAAGGCTTTTCCCTGGTTGAGATGTCCATCGTCATGGTCATCATCGCCATTATCATCGGCGCGGTGGTCGCCGGGCGGTCGATCCAGGAAAACGCGCAAGCTCAGGCCGTAATCATTGAAGCTAATAATTACCTGGGCGCCATCGACAATTTCCGCAAGAAATACCGCTATCTGCCGGGCGATCATCCTGAGCCGGAGCGCTTCTTCACAAGCGACGCCGCCACGGCGGGCGACGGCGATGGCCGCTGGGATACCGCAACCGAGCGCAATACGGCTTGGTTCCAGCTTTACCAAAGCGGCCTCATCAACCAGGAAATCACCAGCGACGGCGCGGCGGCGGCAACGCCGGGAACGGACCGCCCTTCTTCGCGCATCGAAGGTGCGGGTTGGACGCTTCTTGACGTGCTGACGCAAACGTTGCCCGATACTTCCACCATCACCGCCGTGCAGGTGTTGCGCCTCGGCACCCGCGAAAGCAGCGCCACGGAATTCCTGGCCACCGGCGTGTTGGTCCCCAAGCAACACGATTATATCGACGCCAAAATCGACGTGAAGGAAACGCCGATCGGCGGCAATTACATCATCGGCTGGGAGGACACCACCAATTTTAACGGCTGCGTTTCCAACGGCGGAAGCTATACTTACAATATTGGCAGCAGCACCAGATGCACCGCCAATTTCATTAGGGCGTTGAAGTAAGCGAACTATTTGTTCCGCTGCTCCGTGCTACTTTTTCTTCCTGTCGTATTGGGATGCGTAGGCAGGTGAGGATCGTCAAACTGTGCGTCCCGCCTAATGTATTCATCATGTAAAGCTCCGAAAGTATCGCGGATAAGATCTAAATCAGTTTGTTCGACGGTGGGGTTATCCTTACATCCGCCGCCAAGGCCGTTGAGTATATCCCGATATCTGCGGAAATGCCTGTTAATTTCTCGCTGCGCTTGCTTTGGAACGTCAGATGCTGCAGCAACGCCTTCCAGCACAATGGGAATCCTAAGAAAAAACGTACCGTCCTGAGACTCACTTGTACTTATAAACGTCCGTTTTTTATCACCCACCGCTTTCTGCAGTTCAGGTGCATAACGAAAAATGTCTCTGCGGCGTAGCTCCCCAAGCTTTTGACGCGCCGCTTGTTCAGTGGGATAATAAATATCCACATATCTTTCTTGGGAATGGACTTGCACAGAGAGCCTTGCTTCTTCTTGTTCATGCAATTGATCCGCTTCCAGGCGAATCGTGTTGCTCAGAAGCGTTTTCTGGAGTGACGGTTGTGGGTTTATCTTATTCAGATACTCAATGAAATCATTTGGGGAAAGCGCTATCTCCAGCCTGTACACGACGTTGTTTCCACCATCCCTGATTTCTTTGATTTCGGGAAGCAGCTCCAGTCCGGTTCTTATCAAGATCTTCTGAAATTCCTCAATATTCGACCGCTTCGCGCTTCCCGCGGAAAAAATGATTTCTTTATCAGGATAGCTATAGTGGAAGTACAGATTATAGAGCTGCTGTGTTTTATCAAATAATGCATCATATAGTTCCGGTCGGAGGTATACATTTCTTGAAAGAAACGAGACTAAGCCCTCTTTAGCCTTCTCAGAAAATTCCGCCCTGTTGGTATGCAATTGAAATCCTTGCATATAATATGTCTTCCATTCTATCGTGACTCAACAAGAAATATCACAAAATGGTTAAAAATTAATTAACGAATCCGAGATTTTCAAAAACAAAAGGCAGGTATCGTTTTCGTCGCTTATGTGTCAGTTACGGAAAACTTCATTGCAAGTGTGGAAAACCACACCGCCACCGGTAACGTTATCAGCATGATTACCGCCAACCCAACTGCGCCGGTAAAAAACTGGCTTTCCATATTTCTCTGTATTGCCAGTTGGGTTACGCCAGAACCATAAATCAAGACAGGTAAACAGAGCGGTAACACGAGCAATATACCTGTCATACCCCCCCCTTTCCCTAACCCGGCGGTCAGCGTTGCGGTGAGTATGATGATGGCGCTCAATAGCACTGTCCCTGCCATTAAAGGGATTAGCATGATGCCAATTTCTTCCCACAACAGTCCGTACATCAACCCCAACAATGGTGAAATAAAGATAAGCGGCACGCCCGTGATCAGCCAATGCGCGGCCATCTTAGCCATCACCACGAAATGAGGCAACGCAGGCAGCAATAATAATTGTTCCAGAGTGCCGTCGCGGTAATCTTCTTCAAAAACCCGCGGCAGGGAGAGCGCGGCAGATAAAAAAGCGGCTACCCAGATCACGGCAACACCAATAACGCGCAGCATTTCGCGCTCCGGACCCAGCGCCAGCGGAAACAGGCTGCCGATGATGAGATACACAATCAGCAGCCCCAGTATTTCCTGCCGGTTGCGGAAGGCAAGGCGGAGAAAGTAGGCGGTGAGGGT
>CAZXYG010000003.1:10705-11363 GCA_964644885.1 uncultured Rickettsiales bacterium | reverse complement strand
AGGCCGTGAGGGTTAGCAGAGTTTTCATATTTAACCGCCGTCATGGCCTGAGTTTTTCCACCAGGAAAAACTATAGGGCCACCCCTCTTCTTCGTTGCACCCATAAAAATGGCTCCCCCTATACTCCCGCTTGCGCGGGAGTCGGGGGATAACACTGAGTGTGTAGTACGCAGCCATTATGCGCACTCCGCCAAATCCAGTTCTTTTGCGAATTCCAGCGCGCCGGGCCGGTTGCTGGTGATGAGCGCCATGCCGCCCTGGTCGCAGCGCGTGGCGATCAGGCCCTGCATCATTTCCACGGTCTGCGTATCGAGATTGGCGAAAGGCTCGTCCAAAAGCCAAAGTTTGGTATTGGTGAGCATGGTGCGGGCAAGGCTTACACGCTTTTTCCACCCCGCCGAAAGCATGCGGCAGGGAACATCCGCTACCTCCTGCAACCCGAACCAGGCCAATGTCGGCGCAAGCAACAGCTCGGTATCGCGCAAGCGCGCATGAAACGCCAGATTTTCGCCCACGGTCAGGCTTTCCTTCAGTGCGTGTTCATGGCCCACGTAACAAAGCGTGCCGTAATAATCGTCAAGCTGCCCGCGCAGGGGCTTTTCGCGCCACAGAATTTCGCCCGCTTCGGGCGGCGCAAGGCCCGCGAGCAGCTTCAGCA
>CAZXYG010000003.1:7780-10695 GCA_964644885.1 uncultured Rickettsiales bacterium | reverse complement strand
CTTCAGCAGGCTGGTTTTACCGCAGCCGTTGGCGCCGCGCACCACCAGCGCCTCTCCCGGCTTCAGCGTGAAGCCGAGATGCTGAAACAACACGCGCTCCCCGCGTTTACAGGCAAGATCATAGCAGGTAAGCATATTCACACCACAGCCCAGGCGTCATTCCAGCGCAAGCTGAAATCCAGTCTTTTCGTAAGGAGGACTGGAGCCAGCCTTCGCTGACATGATGGTATTTATATCTATTAGGTATGCACCCATCCCTTGTATCCCTTTTTGCATCGATGTAACTGTGTACAATAGTCCCGTGGGGGATGCAATTAAGGTACGTACCGGTTGCATTGCGACGTGCTCAATCCCCCTCTCCCTGGAAGGGAGAGGGGCGGGGTGAGGGTGGCAGTCACAAAAAAGTCACCCTCACCCGCCCGCCTGCGCTAAAGCTGCGGCGGACGACCTCTCCCCTCAAGGGAGAGGTGGAAATCGTCGTAGCGTTCAGGTATGAACGGTAAGGTCATCAAGAGGAGAAGCAGCATGGCACAGGATACGTTGAAAACCCGTTCGTCTCTTAACGCCGGCGGGAAATCCTACGAGTATTACAGCCTGGAAAAAGCGCAAAAAGCGCTGGGAAAAGATCTTTCCCGCCTGCCCTTCTCCCTGAAAATTCTTCTGGAAAATCTGCTGCGTTGTGAAAACGGCGCCACGGTAAAAGTGGAAGACATAAAAGCTATCGGCACCTGGCTGGATAACCGTAAATCCAACCATGAAATCGCCTTCCGTCCGGCGCGAGTGCTGATGCAGGATTTCACCGGCGTCCCGGCGGTAGTGGACCTGGCCGCCATGCGCGACGCCGTGCAGCGCCTGGGCGGCAAGCCGGAGCACATCAACCCGCTCTCGCCCGTCGATCTGGTGATTGACCACTCGGTGCAGGTGGATAGCGCCGGCACGCGCAAGGCGTTCGAAGAAAATGTCACCCTTGAAATGGAACGCAACCGCGAGCGCTACGAGTTCCTGCGCTGGGGCCAACAGGCGTTCGATAATTTCCGCGTGGTGCCGCCCGGCACCGGCATCTGCCACCAGGTGAACCTGGAATATCTGGCGCAGGTGGTTTGGACATCGAAAGAGGACGGTAAAACCGTGGCGTATCCCGATACGCTGGTCGGCACGGATAGCCACACCACCATGATCAACGGCCTTGCCGTGCTGGGCTGGGGTGTGGGCGGCATCGAGGCCGAGGCCGCCATGCTGGGCCAGCCGATTTCCATGGTGATCCCGGAAGTCGTAGGTTTCCGCCTGGAAGGGAAGCCCAAGGAAGGCACCACCGCCACCGACCTCGTGCTCACCGTCACGCAAATGCTGCGCAAGAAAGGCGTAGTGGGTAAATTCGTCGAATTCTTCGGCCCCGGCCTGGAAGGGCTGCCGCTCGCCGACCGCGCCACCATTGCCAATATGGCCCCGGAATACGGCGCCACCTGCGGCTTGTTCCCCATCGACGAAGAAACCATCAAATATCTCGAACTCACCGCCCGCGGCAAAGATACCATCGCGCTAACGGAAGCCTATGCAAAAGCGCAAGGGCTGTGGCGCGAAAAGAACGCGCCCGATCCTATTTATACCGACGTGCTTTCCCTGAACCTCGGCGAAATCGAGCCGAGCCTCGCCGGGCCGAAACGCCCGCAGGACCGGATTCTTCTGCGCGATGCATCTCCATTATTCTTAAAAGAAAATAGTGATATATCTAAAAGAGTTAATGTAAAAGATAAGCCATTCAATATTGGGCACGGCGACGTGGTGATCGCCGCGATCACGAGCTGCACCAACACCTCCAACCCCAGCGTGATGCTGGGCGCCGGTCTGCTCGCGCGCAACGCGCTGGCCAGGGGATTAAAAATTAAGCCGTGGGTGAAAACATCGCTCGCCCCAGGCTCCAAGGTGGTCACGGAATATCTTGAAAAAGCAGGGCTGCAGAAAGACCTCGACGCGCTGGGCTTCAATCTGGTGGGTTACGGTTGCACCACCTGCATCGGCAATTCCGGTCCGCTGCCGCAGGAAATCGAACAGACCGTCAAGGATAATAACCTCACCGTATGCTCCGTGCTTTCCGGCAACCGTAATTTCGAAGGCCGGGTGCATCCGCTTACCAAAAATAACTATCTGATGTCGCCGCCGCTGGTGGTGGCTTACGCTTTGGCCGGCTCGATGGCGATTGACCTCTACAAGCAGCCCCTCGGCAAAGGCACGGACGGTAAAGACGTCTACCTCAAGGATATCTGGCCCAGCAATAAGGAAATCGCCGACCTCGTGGCGAAAACCGTCACGCCGAAAATGTTCGCGGAGAAATATGCCGATGTATTCTCCGGTGACGAACACTGGCAAAAAATCAAGGTGGCAAAAAGCCTCACCTACCCGTGGTCGGACAGAAGCACCTACATCAAGAACCCTCCTTATTTCGAAGGCATGAAGCCCGACGGCGCCAAGCTGAACGATGTGCGCGGCGCGCGAGTGCTAGCGCTGCTGGGCGATTCCATCACCACCGACCATATCTCGCCTGCCGGCTCGATTTCAGGAAAATCTCCGGCTGCCGCCTATCTCAAGGAAAACAAGGTCGAGCCGCGTGAGTTCAATTCCTACGGCGCTCGGCGCGGCAATCACGAAGTGATGATGCGCGGCACCTTTGCCAACATCCGCATCCGCAACGAAATGGCTCCTGGCACCGAGGGAGGCTATACCACCCATATCCCGACCGGCGAAGTGGTCCCCATTTACGACGCCGCCATGCGCTACCGGCACGCGAATATTCCGCTGGTGATCGCGGCAGGCAAGGAATATGGCACCGGTTCCTCGCGGGATTGGGCGGCTAAGGGCACGTTGCTGCTCGGCGTCAAGGCCGTGATCGCCGAGAGCTTTGAGCGCATCCACCGCTC
>CAZXYG010000003.1:6794-7770 GCA_964644885.1 uncultured Rickettsiales bacterium | reverse complement strand
ATGGGCATATTGCCGCTGGTATTCCCCGATGGCGCGAACCGCTTGACCCTGAAGCTCGATGGCAGCGAAACGTTCGATATTTCCGGCATTGCGGAGGGCCTGAAGCCTAAGCAGCAGGTGCAGTGTGTCATCACGCGGAAAAACGGCTCTCAGGAGAAAATCTCGTTGCTCTGCCGCATCGACACCGCCGACGAACTCGCCTATTTCGGCAATGGCGGCATCCTGCACTACGTCATCCGCAATCTAATGAAGGCGAAGAAAGCCGCGTAATTTTTTACACCGCAATCAGCGCGGCGGCCACGCGGCGTTCCTCGGAAAGCAAGACGTTGTAAGTGCGGCAGGCGGCGCCGGTATCCATCACGTCCACCGCAATGCCGTAGCGGCGGAGTTCCGTTTCCAGGCCCGAAGGCGGGAATCGCATGGTTTTTCCGCTTCCGAGCAGCAGAATTTCTATCCGCTCCCGGCGCGTGATGACCGGCGCAAGCGCCGCAAGGGAAAGCTCCTCGCCCACGCTGGCGTTCCACGCGATAACCTCATCGGGGAGCACCAGCAGCGATCCGTTCAGGCGTTCGCCGGCAACGGTGAAGCCGCCATTGCCGTAACCGCCGATGATTTTTTTACCCTTGGGGATGAGCGGGGTGATGTCCATATCATAGAGGCAGGCGCGCGGGCTTGGCCCGGCGAATCCATGTAACGATCAATAACTTGGTCACTACAATGGAGGAAAACAGCGAAGTCACGATGCCCGCCGCAAGCGTCACGGCAAACCCCTTGACCGGCCCGGAGCCGTAAATAAAGAGCAGCACCGCCGCGATCAGGCTCGTCACGTGGGAATCCATGATGGTGCGAAACGCTTGATGAAAACCGCTTTCCGCGGCGGCGAAGGGTGTTTTTCCGTGCCGCATTTCTTCGCGCATGCGTTCGAAAATCAGAACGTTGGCGTCCACCGCCATGCCCAATGTCCACGTGACGCCGG
>CAZXYG010000003.1:0-6784 GCA_964644885.1 uncultured Rickettsiales bacterium | reverse complement strand
ACCGGGCAGAGTCAAAGTCGCCTCGCATAAAGAAAGCAACGCCACGATCAAAAACAGATTGACCACCAGCGCCAGATCCGCGAATAGCCCGAACAAACCATAGAACAGCAGCATGAAAAGCACAACCAGCGCAATGCCGATCAGCGCGGCTTTTGTGCCGGCCTCGATCGAATCCTGCCCCAAGCTGGGGCCGACCGTTCGCTCCTCCACCACCTTGAGCGGCGCGGGTAGAGCTCCGGCGCGCAGCAACAATGCCAAGTCATTCGCTTCCTGCGCTGTGAATCCGCCGGAAATCATGCCCGACCCGCCAAGGATCGGTTCGTTGATGCGCGGCGCGCTGATGACTTTTCCATCCAGCACGATGGCAAAAGGCTTGCCGGTATTCTCCTTGGTTACATCGCCGAATTTCTTGGCGCCGATACCGTTGAAGCGAAAGAACACCACCGGCATGCCGCGATCGAATCCGGCCTGGGCATGCACCAGCATCTCGCCGCTTAACATCACGCGGCGCTGGACAAGGTAATGCCGCGTTTCTCCTCCATCCTCGCCGGTCAGCAGCGCTACGCCAGCGGAAGGGCGGACAGGACCGCCCGGATACGGGTTATCCCGATCCATCAGATGAAAAGTCAGTTTTGCCGTTTGGCCAAGCAAACGCTTCAAATGCTCAGGCTCCTGAAGACCGGGTACCTGAAGCAAAATGCGCGCGTCGCCCTGGCGCTGGATGATCGGCTCGCGCGTCCCGCTTTCATCCACCCGGCGGCGCACGATTTCAATGGATTGCTCCAATACTTTACGGCGCATGTCCTTAAGGGCAAACTCGCGGTGCGTAATATGCCCGGCTCCCTTTTCGTTCAGGCTGACGCTGAAATCGCGGGACAAATCATCCAGCGCCTTGAGCGCTTTTTCCCGCTCCGCAAGATCGCGGAGAGTGAATGCCGCGCCCTGCCCTTGCACGCTCAGATTGCCATAGCCGATTTTTTCCTTGCGCAAGCGGTTGCGCACGTCGTCCAGCACCTGCTCAAGCTGATCCTTGAGATAGGCATCGAAATCCACTTCCAGAAGTAAATAGGAACCGCCGCGCAAATCAAGACCGAGATTCATGGTTTGCTTGAAGGGAAGCCATGCAAGCGGCTCGCCGGTTTTTCCATCCTTCAGAAAATTCGGCAGCGAAAGCGCCAGCGACGCAACACAGACGCCAATGACAAGAATAATTTTCCAGATAGGAAAGCGAAGCATGGTTTTGCAGTGGATGCGCGTTGCGATCTTTTCCGTCTTAGCAGCAATGGCCTAGGCTTTTTTGCCGAAATTCTTCTTATTTTTTCCTGGAGATTGGCTTTCTTCCTGCTTGCCGCCGGAGCGTTGCGTAACTTCGCTGACCGTGGATTTTATCACCTGCACCCGCACGTCCGGAGCAATCTCCACTTCGATGGAATCGCCCTCTTCTATCTTCGTGATCTTGCCGATAATGCCTCCGGCGGTAACCACCCGGTCGCCACGCTTGAGCGAGCTGACCATCTCCTTATGCTGATCCACGCGCTTTTTCTGCGGGCGGTAGATCAGTAAATAGAAAACAAGAACCACCAGCACGATCGGAATCAGGCTGCTGCCCAACGAAGGTTGCGGCGGAGCGCCCGCAGCGTCCTGCGCCAGAGCGGATGGAATAAGTGTCAGGCTAGTGAATAATGGCATGGTGCCTCCTTTGTTTTACGCTACGTTATAACGAGATTCCTTGCGGATGCAAGAACTGGGGCGTTGGAGAGCTGGAGAAAACTCTACCCTGCGAGATAGTGCAGCGGATCCAGCGCCTTCTTTCCTTTGCGGATGGCGAAATGAAGTTGCGGCGAATCCACGTTGCCGGTGGCGCCGGCAAAGGCTACCACCTGGCCGCGCTTCACGCGCTGGCCCTTTTGCACCACCACCTCCCGGTTATGGGCATAGGCCGTTATGTATCCATTTTTATGGCTTATAATTAACATATTACCGTAACCTTTTAATCCTTTTCCTGTATAAACTACTTCACCCTCTTCTGAGGCAATAACTTTTTCTCCTTCTTGCGTACGGATATTAATGCCGTCATTATACACGCCCGCTTTCTGCGGGCCGAATCCGGCAATGACGGATCCCCGCACCGGCCAGCCGAATTTTCCTCTCCCGCTGGCGGAAGCGTAGACGCCGTAATCCCGCGCCGGCGTTACGGAAGAAGGTTTCTTCCTGCTCAGCGCAACCTGCTTCATGGCGGGTTTTTTGCCGCGCGCGGTTACTTTGCGCGGCGCCGGCCCTTTCAAGGCTCGTTGTGCTTTAAAAGCCTTCGATTCCGAATTAGCGCCGGGAATAATCAACCATTGGCCCGGATTGATGGGATAGGGCCGCTTGATGGCGTTGGCTTCGACCAGGCTGTTCATGTCCACGTTATAGCCGCGGGAAATCTTGTAAAGGGTTTCTCCCGCGCGCACCTTATGATAGCGGTAGGCAGGCACCTTTAGCTTCTGCCCTGCTTTCAAGCGATAAGGCGGCGCGAGGCCGTTAGCGTAAATAATGTCGCGGCTGGTCACGTGATGGCGTTTAGCCAGATCATAGACCGTGTCGCCCCGCCGCACGGTCACGGTCCGGCCATCTTTTACCACCCCCTTCTTGGGCAGGGCATCCGGCGAAATCTGCAGCGAGCTTTTCAAGCGCGTAGCCCGGCGGCCAAGCAAATCGGTACTCATATCGCCACCACCATACACCACTTTTGCCGGCTGCTGCGTGCAAGCGGTGAGAAGAAAAAACAACGCAACCACGCAAGGCGCGATGCGCGCAAAGCGGGAGAGAAAAAAAACCGCGCAGGGCTTGTGACGGGTCATGGCGCCGAACGTCATCACCGTATCGTCGTTTCTCCATCCATGTAAGGGCGGAGGGATTTAGGAATGGTGATGGTGCCATCCACATTTTGGTAATTTTCCATCACCGCAACGATGGTGCGCCCCACCGCAAGGCCGGAACCGTTCAGCGTATGCACGAAATGCGTGCCTTTTTCCTCGTCCGCGCGGCGGTGGCGCGCCTTCATGCGCCGCGCCTGAAAATCGCCGAAATGCGAGCAGCTTGAAATTTCCCGGTAGTGCAACTGCCCCGGCAGCCACACTTCGATATCGTATGTCTTGCGGCTGCCGAACCCGGTATCGGTCGAACACAACAGCATGACGCGGTAAGGCAGCTCCAGCCGCTTCAGTATTTCCTCGGCGGCGCGGGTGAGGCGTTCGTGCTCGTCCTCCGCCTGTTCCGGAGTGGTAACGCTCACCAATTCCACCTTGGAAAACTGGTGCTGGCGGATCAGCCCGCGCGTATCTTTTCCCGCCGCGCCCGCCTCGGCGCGAAAACAGGGCGTATACGCCGTAAGCCTGAGCGGCAGCTCTTTCTCCTCCAGTATTTTTTCGTGCACGAGATTGGTGAGCGGCACCTCGGCGGTGGGAATCAGCCAATGATCCGTGGTGGTTTTGAATAAATCCTCAGCGAATTTCGGCAGTTGCGACGTGCCGAACAGCGCCTGTTCGCGCACCATGTAGGGCGGCGAGACTTCGGTGTAGCCGAATTCCTTGGTATGCACATCCAGCATAAAATGCGCCAGCGCGCGCTCCAGACGTGCCAGCGGACCTTTGAGTGTGGAAAATCGCGCTCCGGAAAGTTTCGCCGTCTGCTCGAAATCCATGTAGCCCAACGCTTCGCCGAGATCGAAATGCTCCCGTGCATCGAAATCGAATTGCGGCCTTTCGCCCCACTGGCGTATCTCGACATTATCCTCCGGACCCGCTCCATCGGGCACGTCGTCGCTAAGGATATTCGGCAGAATGGCGAGCAACGCATCCAGCGCGCTGATTTCTTCAGGCTGCTGTTGTTCCTTTTCCTTGAGCGCCGCGATCTCGGCTTTGAGGGTCTTGGATTGGGTAATTTCAGCGTCGGCGTTCTGCTTGCGCGCTTTAAGTTCACCGATTTTCTTCGCTAATTCGTTGCTCTGCTGCTGCAATTCCTGAAGGCGCGTTTTCGCGTTGCGCGTTTCCAAATCATGCGTCAGGATTTCCTGGGAAATAGGCGCTAAGCCGCGCCGCACCATTGCCTTATCAAAAGCGTCCGGATTTTCCCGTATCCACTTAATGTCATGCACGGTTCGTTTTCTCCATGTATCGGCACGCCAGAACGGACCCTTCATAAAGCACGAGCAGCGGGATGGCCATACATATCTGGCTTACCACATCCGGCGGCGTCAATATGCCAGCGGCGATAAAAATAGCCACGATTGCATAGCGTCGCTTGCGCCGCAACGTATCGGCGGAGAGAAACCCCACGCGCGCAAGCAGCGTCAAAATGACGGGAAGCTGAAACGCCAGGCCGAATGCAATAATCAAGGCCATCACCAGCGAGAGATATTCGCTGATTCTCGCTTCAAGCACAAGAGGCAGCCCGCCAACGCCGCCGCCTTCAAAGCCGATAAAAAACCGCCACGCCAGCGGAAACACCAGGTAATAGGCCATCGCCGCCCCCATCAGAAACAGCAGCGGCGAAGCGACCAGGAACGGCAGCAGCACGCGCTTCTCGCGCTTATATAGCCCCGGCGCGGCAAACACGTACGCCTCCGCCGCGATCACCGGAAAAGCGAGAAGAAACGCGCCGAAAAAAGCCAGCTTGATATAGGTAAGGAAGGCTTCGGTCAGCCCGGTATAGATCATGCGCCGCTGCTGCTCGGCATGCAAAACATCCGCCAAAGGCGCGGCGAGAAAACGGTAAATGACCTCCGCGAAGCAATAGCACAGGATAAACGCGGCAAGAAACGCAACCAGCGCGACCAGCACGCGCCGCCGCAGCTCCTTTAAATGCGCGGTGAGCGGCATGGAGGTATCCGGCAACGCTTCTGTCTCTTCCTTACTTTTTTTTGCGTCGGCGTTTCTTTTTGGCATCGCTGATCTCATCCAGTTCCGAAATATCGTAAGCTTCCCGAAGATTGCCTTCCAGGTCCACGATATTTTTTAATTCCGATTCCTCGTCGATGATATGCATGAAATCCTGCGCGGAGCGTTTTATTCTGCGGATGAACTTTCCCACGCCGCGCATGACGGCGGGCAGATCCTCCGGCCCGATGACCAAAAGCGCCACGACGGCGATCAACAGCGCTTCGGAAAGAGAAACGTCAAACATGCTGCGGCGTTAATGAGCTATAAATCAACTTTTTCTTTTTTTCCGCGGCGCTGGCTTTACCGTTTCCGCCTCTTCGGCGACGAGCTTAACCGGGGCGCTTTCCTCCCCCTCCCCGCTTCTTAAACCCTGCTTCAAACTGCGAATGCCCCTGCCGATGTCACCCATCATGCGCGGCAACTTGCCCGCACCGAACAGCACGAACACCACCACGAGAATAACCAGTAAATGCCAGATGCTTATGCCCATGCTCACACTCCTTTATTCCGTTGTTCGTTGCGCGCCGCCCACAAAGCGCCGCGAGGAACCCGTAACCATAAACGATTTACCCCGCCTTTGGCAATGCCGCTTGCTATACACAAAGCGCTTTTCTATCATGACACCATGCATGCCGCAAACCTAGAAGAAATCGTTATCCTGCTCTTTGCGGCGGTGCTGATCGTGGGCTTCTTCAAACGCCTGCATTTAAGCCCGGTGCTGGGCTACCTGGTCGCCGGAGGCATTATCGGCCCTTACGGGTTTCAGATCGTTAAGAATATCGAAACCGCCGCACTCATCGCCGAATTCGGGGTGGTGTTCCTTCTTTTTTACATCGGGCTGGAACTGAGCTTCGAGCGCTTCAAGGCCATGCGCAGCCAGATTTTTATCTTCGGCTCGCTGCAATTTGTCATTACTTCCCTGCTGATCGGCTTCGTGGCCTACATGCTGGAGGTCAATATCGAAGCCGCCATCATCATCGGCGCGGGGCTGGCGCTCTCCTCCACGGCGATCGTGTTGCAATCGCTTGCCGATCGCGGCGAGCAATCGACGCAAGTCGGCAGGCTGGCTCTCGCCGTGCTGATTCTTCAGGACCTCGCGGTGGTGCCGCTGTTCATCCTGATCCCGATGCTGAGGCAGGATAATCTCAACCTCGGTAGCGTTCTGCTGGGCGTCACCCAGCAGACCATGCTGGCCTTCATCGTCATTCTTGTTTTCGGACGGCTGTTCCTGCGTCCGTTTTTCCGCCTCATCGGCGATGCGCGCAGCGATGAGCTGTTCACCGCCACCACGCTGCTGATCGTTCTTGCGGCGGCATGGCAGACCGGGGAAGCCGGTCTTTCGATGGCATTCGGCGCTTTCATGGCCGGCCTGCTGGTGGCCGAAACCGAATTCCGCCATCAGGTGGAATCCGACATACGCCCGTTTAAATCCCTGCTGCTCGGATTATTTTTCATGACGGTGGGCATGAAGCTGGATTTTGCCTTGCTTTACCACAAATTATGGCTGATCGCGGGTCTTACCCTGTGGCTGATGCTGACCAAGGGCGCCATCATCATGATGCTGTGTAAATTATTCCGCTTTAAAACAGGGGCTTCCTTACACGCCGGAATTTTGCTGGCGCAGGGCAGTGAATTCGCTTTCGTGTTGTTGGCGTTGCCCGCCACCATGCATTTCGTCGAGCAGGAGCTTTTGCAGATTCTGCTGGTTGTCGTTACGGTTTCCATGGCGATCACGCCGTTGCTCGCCATGTTGGGGCGTTACATTGCGGTGCTGGCCGATAAGCCTTTCGCCGCCGATCTGGCGGAAATCGACGCCCATGACCTCAGCCGGGAAACGCTCGATCTCGGCGGGCATGTCGTAG
>CAZXYG010000002.1:76157-78719 GCA_964644885.1 uncultured Rickettsiales bacterium | reverse complement strand
CGGCAGGTGGGCGCGGTGGGGAAGGATCAGCACGTCGATCTCTTCGTCCAGGAGTTTTTTCAGCCCGTCATTCTGCTCCGCGAAATGCACGTTCACGTGCATGTCAGGATGCTGCTTGAAATAGGGCGTCAAGATTTTGGGGACAATGAAATTGAGCGTCGCGTTATTGGCGGCGACGGAGAGGGTATGCTCATCCTCCATGCGCTTCCTGCTGGAAAACGTCTCGTGCAGCGCCTGAATGCCTTCGACGTGCGGCACCGCCATCCGATAGAGCATTTCCGCGTCTTTCGTGGGCGTAATAACCGGCCCACGACGCTCGAACAGCCGCACACCCAAATCGTCTTCCAGCGACTTGATCTGCAGGGAAACCGTGGAATGCGTAAGGTTCAGATGGCGCGCGGCCTTGGAAATATTCTGAAATTGCATAGCACAACAGAACCCACGCAATTGCTGCAAGCGGTTGTTTTTGTAGAAGAATTGGTTTGCAGCAGCTTCTATTGTTGGTTTTTTAGACATTGATTATAGATAACGTTTGTTTGTTAAATAATTAATTTGATAATATAAATCAATAAGAAATTAACTCTTCGTTAAAAATACCTTACAGACAAATGTCAGACGGCACTCCCCCAATAGCGCTTGTATGCCTTGGTCGCGGTAAATCCGCTTACTTCCTTGTGTCTCACATCCAACCAGACATTCCAATACTTGTAGCTACCCAACATCCCGTTGATACTGATAAAATCAGAGGATTAAATGGCGAAGATCACCCCTATGCGCAAGTAGATTCCATCAACACAATATTGCAATTCCTGGAACAACATCCCGATCGTCAAGCCGTTTTTACCGTCACCACTTACCCTGCAAGAGGTAAAGAATGGCTGGATATGCTGTTCTCACCGAGCACCAAAAATTTATATGATTCAATAAAACCAAGGCCTATATTTTTTCTTCCCCAGTCGCCTAATCCATATATTGGCGCTTTTGCAGCAGTAGGCACCGTTATTATCGCTGATTACTTTCAAGGCATCGGCAGCGCTGAGCACGACCTCTCTTCCCGCATTTCACACGGGAAGTTTGGGGTAAAAGAAGTGACACGCTTTAGCATAGTGGGAGGAGATAAAATTTCCAGGCAGCAAGCAGAGCGCATTATCCCCCTCCTCACTCTTAGCCAGAAGACAGTGAAACACGAAACCCCTCTGGAATTGGCGTTGTTACCCACTAATGCGCTGTTGCACACGGCAGGAATAGCGGCTCACATAGCCGGTGCGCTTGTTCAAAAAGGGCGGCTCAGCCCCAACATTATGCAGGCAAAAACTACCCAGGAGTTCTTTGAACCGCTGAATGCTCTAGGACTCGATGGAGGCGCTTTAATCGCGGCGTTAGGATATTCCTTAAAAGGCCGAGGTTTCTACCGGGAAATGCCGCCCGTGGGGCCTGACATTATCATGCATGAAATGAGCCAGGCAGCCTTGAAAGTCCGGGCTGTTCTAATTGATCGCAAACTGATGCCCCGCTCCGATCTTGACGATGCCGGTGGAGCGCATATTTTCCACCACCTCAGAGAAAAATACGCCCTTCAATTCAAAGAATCGAGGAAACAGGACGCCCATGAAGTACCTTTCAGTGAATTCGTTAACACGAATCCCCCCTATCAGAACAGAATGATTGCTTTTCCAACAGATCCCAGCGGCGAAATCAACATAGAACACAGGTTCTTCCATGAAGAGCTGCCTACGCTGACCGCTCTTCTGCAACTCAGCGAAGCGCTTAAACTTAGCAAGAACGATCTGGAGCCAACCCGATTTGTCACCGACTTCAATCAAACGTTATGCGGCAAACGCTACATCAAAGCGGACGGAACATTAGGCGAAGACGCTCCCGCTTATTTACGCGAACTGAGGACACCCACGCAGTTCGCTGACTTTCTCAACGGCGCAGGCAAGGGGCAGGTCGTAAGTTTCTAGGTATTTCTCCTACATTTTCGGGCGCAGAAGAGAAGCTTTCCTACGCCTTCCGTTTCTTTTTCTTTTGCTCTTTCTCCTCGCCGTCGACTTCCTGGAATTCGGCGTCCACGACCTTGGCGTCCGCGCCGTTGCCGGAGGAAGCAGCTTCTTCCCCGCCCCCCGCACCGCCACCTTCGGCTTTCTCCTGCGTGGCTTTATAAACCGCCTCGCCCAACTTCATGGAGGCCTGCATCAGCGTTTCCGTTTTTGATTTGATCGCCTCAGCGTCTTCCTTGTCGAGCGCACCCTTGAGGTCGACAATCGCATCTTCAATGGCCTTCTTCTGCGAAGCGTCGATCTTATCGCCGTACTCCTTGAGACTTTTCTCGGTGGAATAGATCAGGCTGTCGGCGGCGTTGCGCGCCTCGATCAGCTCACGGCGCTGCTTGTCCTCCTCGGCGTGCGCCTCGGCGTCCTTGACCATCTTATCGATTTCCTTGTCGTTAAGGCCGCCCGAAGCCTGGATGGTGATCTGCTGCTCCTTGCCCGTGGCCTTGTCCTTGGCCGAAACGCTGACGATGCCGTTGGCGTCGATGTCGAACGTGACCTCGATCTGCGG
>CAZXYG010000002.1:68873-76147 GCA_964644885.1 uncultured Rickettsiales bacterium | reverse complement strand
GGCCGAGCAACTTGTTCTGCGCCGCGATCTCGCGCTCGCCCTGGAAGACGCGGATGGTGACCGCGCTCTGGTTGTCGTCCGCCGTGGAGAACACCTGGCTTTTCTTGGTCGGGATCGTGGTGTTGCGGTCGATCAGCCGGGTAAACACGCCGCCCAGCGTTTCGATGCCGAGCGACAGCGGAGTGACGTCGAGCAGCAGCACGTCGGTGACGTCGCCCTGCAGCACCGCCGCCTGGATCGCCGCACCGATGGCCACCACCTCGTCGGGGTTGACGCCCTTGTGCGGCTCGCGGCCGAAAAATTCCTTCACGCGCTCCACCACCCTGGGCATGCGCGTCATGCCGCCCACCAGCACCACTTCCTGAATCTCGCCCGCCGCCAGACCGGCATCCTTCAGCGCGGCCTTGCACGGCGCGATGGTGCGCTCGATCAGGTCGTCCACCAGGCTTTCCAGCTTGGCGCGGGAAAGTTTCATGTTGAGATGCTTCGGGCCACTCTGATCGGCGGTGACGTAGGGCAGGTTGATGTCGGTTTCCTTGGCGCTGGAAAGCTCGATCTTGGCTTTCTCGGCGGCCTCCTTCAGCCGTTGCAGCGCCAGCGGGTCCTTGCGGATGTCGATGCCGCTCTCCTTCTTGAACTCATCAGCAATGTAATCCAGCACGCGCGCGTCGAAATCCTCGCCGCCCAGGAACGTATCGCCGTTGGTGGATTTCACCTCGAACACGCCATCGCCGATTTCCAGGATGGAAACGTCGAACGTGCCGCCGCCGAGGTCGTACACCGCGATGGTCTTGGCTTCGGATTTATCGAGGCCATAGGCCAACGCCGCCGCCGTCGGCTCGTTGATAATGCGCAGCACTTCCAGGCCCGCGATTTTCCCGGCATCCTTTGTGGCCTGACGCTGGGCGTCGTTGAAATAGGCCGGAACCGTAATCACCGCCTGCGACACCTTTTCGCCCAGATAACTCTCGGCGGTTTCCTTCATCTTCTGCAGAATGAAGGCGCTGATCTGGCTGGGGCTGTACTCTTTGCCGCCCGCATTCACCCAGGCATCACCATTCTTGGCCTTGGTGATCTCATAAGGCACCAGCTTTTTATCTTTTTGCGTCAGGGGATCGTCGTAGGAACGACCGATCAGGCGCTTCACGGCATAGACGGTTTTCTTAGGGTTCGTTACATTCTGCCGCTTGGCGGCATCGCCCACCAGCCGCTCGCCGGACTCGGTAAACGCCACGATCGAGGGCGTGGTGCGCCGCCCTTCCGCATTCTCGATGACGCGGGCGTCCTTGCCTTCCATTACCGCCACGCAAGAATTGGTGGTCCCCAGATCAATCCCGATTACCTTTGCCATGTTACTTCCTTGCTTATTATCAATATGTTACGTAGGATCACACCCTTTACACCTCTAGATATAATACCTGTTTTTCAGGATGCAAGGGGGTGGTGGGAAATTAACATCTTAAATCCATTACTCAATGAGCACCACTCAAAACGGTTCGATGCTTCGCTTTTTCAGCACAAAAACGTAGCTCCGGCAGACGTATCGCTGATTTAATCTGCTGCTAGCTATTCAAGAATCCGCGAAGCTTGCGCGAGCGGCTTGGGTGCTTCAGTTTCCGCAGCGCTTTTGCTTCAATCTGGCGAATGCGCTCGCGTGTGACGGAAAACTGTTGACCCACTTCCTCAAGCGTATGGTCGGTATTCATGCCGATGCCGAAGCGCATGCGCAGCACACGTTCCTCGCGCGGGGTGAGGCTTGCCAGGATCCGCGTGGTGGTTTCGCGCAAATTGCCCTGGATCGCCGCGTCGATGGGCAGAATAGCATTCTTGTCTTCGATAAAATCGCCCAGGAAACTGCCCTCTTCGTCGCCAACGGGGGTTTCGAGACTTACCGGCTCCTTGGCTATTTTCATCACCTTGCGCACCTTGTCGAGCGGCATGGAAAGGCGCTTGGCGAGTTCTTCCGGGGTGGGCTCGCGGCCAATCTCGTGCATCATCTGGCGCGAGGTTCGGACAATTTTATTGATGGTTTCGATCATATGCACCGGTATGCGGATGGTGCGCGCCTGGTCAGCGATGGAGCGCGTGATGGCTTGGCGTATCCACCAGGTGGCATAGGTGGAGAATTTATAGCCGCGCCGGTACTCGAACTTGTCCACCGCTTTCATCAGGCCGATATTGCCTTCCTGGATGAGATCAAGGAATTGCAGGCCGCGGTTGGTGTATTTCTTGGCAATTGAAATCACCAGCCGAAGATTGGCCTCAATCATTTCCTTCTTGGCCTTGTTGGTGTCGCGCTCGCCTTTTTGCACGCCCGCCACGATGCTTTTGAATCCCGGGATGTCGATGCCGATCTTATCGATGATGGCGTTCACGTCGGCATACAGTTTACTAATTTTTTCTCCCGCTTTTTCGGCGAATTCCAGCCACGTTTTTTTGCTTGTTTTCTTGGCGGTTTTCTTGATCCAAGTCCCATCGAGTTCATTGCCTTCGTACAGCGGAAGAAATTCCTCACGCCGGATGCGGTAATATTCGGCTTCGCGCACCAATTTGCCTTGGGATTCCACGAGGCGGCGATTGACCTCGTAGAGATCTTCCATCATCATCAGAATGCAGGATTCGCTAAGGCACAGATTCTGCACCTGTTCCACCAGGTCATCACGAAGCTTTTCATATTCCTTCCGCTCTTTGTCGCCATATTTTCCCTTGCCGCGCGAAGCTTCCAGGCGTTTCTCGTGATGCTTGAGCATTTTCTTCGAGATTTTGCTGACCTTGTCCAGCGTTTCAAGCACCGAAGGCATCAGGGTGCTTTCCATGCTGGCCATGGAAACATTGCCGCGGCCGAATTCGTCCGCGTCTTCGCCGCTTTGCGCGGCGCCTTCCGCCCCCCCTTCGCCCTCAGGTCGCTCGCTCTCTTCCGGCGTTTCATCTTCGCTGAGCAGCGTGCGCTCGAATTCCTCGTCGTCGGCGTCTTCGCTGCCCTCGATATTGATGCCGAACTCTGCGGCATAGGCGGTATCGAGATCGATGATATCCCGCAGCAGCATGGCGCCGCTGGAAAGATCGTCGTACCACTGAATGAAATTCCACATCGCCACCGGGCTTTCGCATAGCGCCTGCATCATAGTCTTGCGCCCCGCCTCGATGCGCTTGGCGATTTCCACCTCACCCTCGCGAGAGAGAAGCTCAACATTGCCCATTTCGCGCAAATACATGCGCACCGGATCGTCGGTGCGGCTCAGGGTATCCTCGACTTCCGCTTCTTCTTCGATGCCTTCTTCAATAGCCACTTCCGCCTTGCGTTTTACCGCAATTCCTGCATCCGTCAGCATGGAAAGCAACTTGTCCATTTGCTCAATGGCAAACCCTTCCTTGGGCAAACGCTCATCGATATCCTCGTAAGTCAGAAAGCCGTTTTCCTTGGACAGCACCACAAGCCGCCGGAACAGCTCCCGCATCTCGGGCGTTACGCGCATCTTGGAGGAAGCGGCCTGACTTTCGGCAGAAACTTTCGCGGCGCTTCCTTTTTTAGCGGAAGGCACCTTACGTGGCGCGGGTTTATTGCTCGCGCCATCCTGCCTTGCCAGCGCGGAAGCCGCCTGCTTGGGCGCGGGCTTTTTTTTCATGTCAGATCTTTTCTTCTGCGGCATAGTTTTCACACGAGCCGGTTTTTTATTACTCAATGCTTTCGGTGCGGGTTTCCCTGACTTCTTTTTGCTTGCCATAGGGTTTCGGTGCCTCATTCGGTTTTCGGCATACGCGCGGTTGCGCCGTGATAGACTATTTTCCCCTTCCTTACAAGGAGATATTGCATTATCCCTCCAAAATCAGATCTAGCGCTTTTTGGTGCTTTGCCACCTGTTTCGCCTGCATGTCGAGCTGTTTTTTCAGCGCGTAGACATGTTCCGAGGTTCGCTCCGTTTCTGCGGCAACGGCACGGGTATATTCCGCTTCCATGCGGGCGAGTTCATGACATGACATAAGATATCTCCAACACTCCCGCGCCGCCGACTTATCCGCATGACGATCTAAAAATGCCTGCCTGTCAACATAGTCCATATGGGTGCTAAAGCCGCGTTTTACCAGTATCTGACGCAAAGTTTCTGCATCTGGAAGCGCATCCTCTGCGTCGGCAAAAACCGCCACAGCGTGATGCAGCGGCCCAAGGATGGCATGCTGCGTTTCCAATTGGGTAAATTCCTCGCGAACGGATGCTTCCGCAAGCAACGCCGGACAGCGTAGAACAAGATTGATAAGTTGATGCTCATAACGGACAAGCAGGGAAAGATCGCCGCCGCCTGTGACGGCGAGTCGCGCCGCGGCGGCGGGAACCGCTTCTTTTTTCCGGCCTTTGGCGGAACGGTTCCATTGCCAGAGCTTCTCGCGGAAATGATTGCGGTAATGGAGTTGCACCGTACGGTCGCGGATGCGACCTGCATATTCCATCAGCTTGCGCTCAAAAGCCGCCTTGCGTTCCGGGGTGGTGGGGTTGATTTCGCTCCTGGCCATTTCCCAGAGCACATCGGAAAGCGGCAACGCATGTTTCAGAATGGCGCGCATGGCGCGCGCGCCCTCCGTTCGCGTCAGATCATCCGGATCCTGTCCCTTGGGCAGCGAAGCAAAACGCAAGCTGCATCCCGGTTCCAGAACAGGCAAGCAGCGCTCGGCTGCGCGCGCCATCGCGCGCTTTCCGGCGGCATCGCCATCCAGGCAAATGACAGGATCACACGCAAACTGCCAGAGCTGCTTGATATGCTCTTCGGTAACGGCCGTGCCGAGCGGCGCCACCACCTGCCGGATCCCCGCAGCATGGAGCGCGATCACGTCCATATAGCCTTCGACCACAGCCACGCTGCCGGTGCGGTAAGCGCTATCACGCGCAAGGTGGAAGCCGTATAATACATAACTCTTGTGAAAGAGATCGGTTTCCGGCGAGTTAAGATACTTCGGCTCGCCCTCACCCAGCACCCGGCCTCCGAAGGCTATCACCCGCCCGCGCGCATCGTGTATAGGGAATATTACCCGTCCCCGGAAACGGTCATAGGGCTGACCGGTATCGGGCTTTATGGCCAATCCGGCGTCAAGCACTAGTTGCTCCGCCGTTCCGCCGCCGAGTAAATGCTGTCGCAGTCCCTGCCGCGTATCGGGCGCAAAACCAAGCCGAAACGCGCGGATCGTTTCGGCGGAAAGCCCGCGTTGCTGAACATAGGCAAGCGCTTCCCTCCCCTCTTGCCCATAGAGTTTACTCTCAAACCACCGGCATGCTTGTTCCATCACGTCATGGAGCGTTTGCCGCTTCTGATGGCGCCGCTCAGCTTCGGGGTCGAGCTGTGGCAGAGGCAAACCCGCCTCCTGAGCCAATTGCGTTACTGTTTCGCGAAAACTCAATCCTTTGTGTTTTTCTAGAAACGTAAAAATATCGCCGTGCGCGCCGCAAGCAAAACAATGATAAAACCCCTTGCGATCGCTGATCGTGAGCGAAGGCTTGCTGTCGTCATGAAACGGGCACAAGCCCACATGCTCTCCGCCCGGCTTGCCGTGCAGCCGCAGATGCCGACCGATCACCCGCGAGGGCGCAAGCCGCGTTCGTATTTGATCGAGAAAATCAGGAGGAAAGTACATGCACTCACACCTCCCGGTGTTGTACACCCTCTCCCAGACTGCTTCAACTCCTGATCTGACCTTCAGGCTACTTCAGATGCAGCACGCACATCAGAGTAAAGAGGCGGCGAGCGGTGGGAAGATCGATTATTGCCCGAGAGGAAAGAGATTCCTTTAATATTCCGGCTCCTTCATTATGAGCGGCGCGGCGGCCCATATCAAGCGCCTCAATCTGAGTGGGCATGGCCGTTTTCACCGCATCGAAATAACTTTCGCAGATAATGAAATAGTCACGGATAATGGAGCGGAACGGTACAAGCGTGACGGCAATGCGGCTGGTCTTGCTGCCCGAAGGGTTGGCAATATCCATGATCAGCCGATTCTCCGCAATATGCAGATACATGTAGTAAGGTCCCTCAAACGCCCCCGCGCCCGCGAGGGAAAAGCTATTCTCGCGCAGCAAATCGGTGATGGCGGCCTTGCGCTCATGCTCTACTTCCCCGCGCCAACGCACTACCGAGCCTTGATCCAGGACAATGTGGATAACTGCCGTCATTACACAAGGGTAACGGCAGGACCGGAGAGAGCAAAGCTTTTTTTAAGAAACGCATGAAGCGGAGAATGCGGGCAATACCCATAAACGGTCAGGATATTTTCAGTTACGCCCCATTTCCCATCCTTTTATCCTATCAAAAAATATATGCGGACAAACGCTTTTATACATGCGCTCCAAGCCTTTCATCGTCGTTTCACTCTCCTGCTTGAAAGCCTCATTATTCTGCGCAAGCATTGCCCAACCGGAGATGAGCACGGCAGTTGCCTTGGCAATCACATCATACGATTGCCCCTTTATATCTTCGCGTTTCTTAAGTTCATCGCAGGCAGCCTCGAAATGACCTTGAGCCTGCAATAGCATTGCCCGAAAATCCGAATCAGCGATGGGAAGATCGTATCGCCAAACGCTAACAGACGTCGCAATCCCTTCGTGTATGTCCTTATCGAGAAGCGCGGAATGCCTTTTAATTTCTTCTATGATTTTAGAATACTCCTCGCTTGCATCCATCCCGCTTAAATCTCCGCATAGACATGGGTTTCGGCCTTGGCCCCGGGGTGAGTGACGGCGCCCTTCTCGGCAGAGCTTACGGTCTGGGCGTATTTCCACAACGTGCCGGACTGGTAATCGGTCTTGCGCGGCTTCCACGCCTTCCGGCGTTTCTCCAGTTCCGCGTCACTCAATTCCACGCGGATCGTGCCTTTTTCAGCATCCAACGCAATGATATCTCCATCCTTAAGCAAGGCGATAGGTCCACCTACAGCCGCTTCCGGCCCCACATGGCCGACACAGAAACCGCGCGTGCCTCCGGAGAATCGCCCGTCGGTAATCAGCGCCACTTGGTCGCCCGAGCCTTGGCCGTAAAGCGCGGCAGTAGTCGAGAGCATCTCGCGCATCCCAGGCCCACCCTTCGGCCCTTCGTAGCGAATGACGATGACATCGCCCGGCTTGTACTTCTTTTTTTCCACCGCAGCGAAGGCGTCTTCCTCGCAATCGAAACAGCGCGCAGGGCCTTTGTGTTGAAGGTTCTGCATTCCGGCGATTTTTACGATACAGCCTTCCGGCGCAAGATTGCCCTTCAGCGTCACCACGCCGCCGGTTTTACTGATCGGCCTGGAAA
>CAZXYG010000002.1:67844-68863 GCA_964644885.1 uncultured Rickettsiales bacterium | reverse complement strand
CTTCGCCACATATTTGCCGCCGGGTTTGAGGCTCGCGATATAGGGCGTCTTGCGGAAGATTTTCCCGACATCGTGCAAATCGAATTCAATGCCGCATTCATGCGCAATCGCAGGCAGGTGCAGTGCGGCGTTGGTCGAACCACCCGTAGCGGCAACCACGGCAGCGGCGTTTTCCAACGATTTTCGCGTCACGATATCGCGCGGGCGGATTTTCTTCGCCAGCAATTCCATCACCTGCTTGCCCGATTCAAACGCGAATTGATCGCGGCATTCATAAGGCGCCGGCGCGCCCGCCGAGCCGGGTAGCGCAAGCCCAATCGCCTCGCTGACACACGCCATGGTATTGGCCGTGAATTGCCCACCGCACGATCCCGCCGAGGGACAAGCCACAAGCTCCAGTTCACGCAGTTCACGCTCGGACATTTTTCCGGCGGCGTGCTTGCCAACTGCCTCGAACACATCGACCACGGTCACATCGCGCCCTTGATACTTCCCCGGCAGAATCGAACCGCCATAAATAAATACCGAAGGCACATTAAGACGCACCATGGCCATCATCAGGCCCGGCAACGATTTATCACAGCCTGCGAGGCCCACCAGCGCGTCATAGCAATGGCCGCGCACGGTAAGCTCCACCGAGTCGGCAATCACCTCGCGGCTAACCAGCGAGGATTTCATGCCTTGGTGACCCATGGCAATGCCGTCGGTCACAGTGATTGTGGTGAACTCACGGGGCGTGCCACCGGCAGCGGAAACGCCTTTCTTCACTACCTGCGCTTGCCGACCAAGGGCGATGTTGCATGGAGCAGCCTCGTTCCACGTCGTCACGACGCCCACCAACGGCTGAGCCACTTGCGCTTCCGTAAGTCCCATCGCATAGTAATAGGAACGGTGCGGCGCGCGCTCCGGCCCCATCGTCACATAGCGGCTGGGCATGCGTGACTTATTAAATGACTTCTTTATCATTCTTCTCTCCCAAAATAGAAAACCGTCAAAGCGCACTGTAAAGCGCACTATAC
>CAZXYG010000002.1:64652-67834 GCA_964644885.1 uncultured Rickettsiales bacterium | reverse complement strand
ATACTGGGCTTTTTAAAGGTGACAAGAGAGAAAACTAATTTGCGGCGCTGCGGCTAATATCTTGTCGATAGGCGGATGCTTCAGCGGCGCTGGCGCGCTCCCAGCCTTCCCATATAAAACGCACGCTATCGACCTCCTGGCGTTCTTCAGGCGTCATGGTGGCAATTACGTCAGCGTATTTCTCTTCATACGCCTTGCGCTTGGCATTAACCTGCATCCGCTCCGCAAACGTGAGATCAGGAAAGTAGCGATTGATTTCCTTAAGCTCGGCAAACACGCTTTGAACCTTTCGGATGCGAGGAAGCGAGCGGCCGACAACCTGCATCGGCATATCCTGCAACGCTGCAACAGCACTGACTGGCTCCGGCGTTCTTGGAACTGCCTGCATAAGGATATTCTGCGCCGCTTGCCGTTTTTGCATTGACGCCTCTTCGAATGGCGCGGGAGAAGGCGCCGATGCGGACCAATCCAACGGCTGTGTCGCCGCCGCATTCAGGCGCATGTCGCTGATGAAGCGCGATTCGCGGCGAGCGCGGTTAGCAAGCAATACCTCCGCAATGGCGTCATGATTGGCTGCAAGCGCCATGCGCAGCGGAGTAACGCCGCTCTTGGCCTCGATATTCGGATTAGCTCCGGCCTGGAGAAGCGCTGAAACAATGGCATAGTGCCCCTTGCTTGCCGCTATATGCAACGCCGTCATCCCCATCGCATTCTGGGTATTAGCGTCAGCCCCGCGCGCCAGTAGAATGGCCGCGGCCTTGTCTTGCCCGGCGAGCGCGGATGCAATAAGGGGGGTATTACCCTCTCGATTCTGACGGCCAAGATAGAGTCCGTAATCTTCAAGCAAAGCGCGCAACACCGGAAGATTACCGTTATGCGCGGCATGAAACAGTTGCGCGTAGAGATCTTCTTCATGCACCGAAGGCGGCAGATGAGAATTCAGCTTGCTGTAATGCTTCTTGCTAATCGTTTCAGGCAATATTTGCGTACGAAAATTCTTGCCGTAGAGCGTTTCATGCGGCGGCACCATAACCGTATCCCGCTTTTTCCAAAGAGGCTCCCCTGTTTCTTTGGTTTCCTTAACCTCCCGCGGCTGCTCCGTTTCCGGCGTTTCAATTTCCTGCTGCGCGGTTTCGCCTTCCTTCACTTCCTCTGTTTTCTCCGCTTCCTCACCGTCTTCCTTGCCGAAGGATTGAAGTAAACTATCCAGCGCACGTTGCTGTTCTTCGGAAGACATTTCCTTAAATTCCTTTCTCGGCGCATCGCTCTCGAGACGTTCTACCATCCGCTCCATTTCTTTGGCGCGTTCCGCCGCGCCGAGAGTGCCGAACGCCTTTGAAGATTCAGGATTTTCAATTTTTTGCGGCGCTGACGCAATCGCTTTTAAAGCATCGCCTTGACCAGGCAAGGGCGGCGGCGCAAGCGGCATCGGCGGTTTTTTCGCCAATTCTTCTTGTTCCGCAGCTTTCACCGCTAGAGTAGAGGCCGTCGCGGACGGCGCGGTAGGCGTTTCCGTCCTTTGCTCCACTATCGCAGGCAAAGGAGAAAGGGGCTTGGTCTCCACGATCTGTTGCTGCGGCGCAGGCACAGGGGTCGGAGTGGGCGCGGGTACCGGCACGGCCACAACCTTGGCTGGAGCAGATTCTTCCTCGCTCTTCTTTTTTTCCGCCATGAGAGGCGCGGCGGCTGGCAGGAGGGGCAGCGTAGCATCTTTCGGCTGCACCGCTATCTCCTGATCCTGCGGCATCTCCGGCAAAGGCGGAAGAGCAGGTTCGGCAAGTTTCATGGGATCGGCCAATTTTTGCAGCGGCGGCGCTTCAAAACTTTGCACTACCGGAGCATTCGGGATCGCCTTTTGATCGCCTTCGGGCAGAGCAGGCAAAGGCGGTAAAGCATTGGTATTTTCCTGCACCACAACTTCAGTGCCGGGCAAAGGTGGCAAGGGAGGAAGGTCTAGCTGGGGTGGCGCCGCTTGCGCAGCGAATGATCCTGCCGCCACGCAGCATAACAGCGACACCAAAATACTATGCTGCACAATGGACAGAATTGAACTCCCTTTTTTCTTCCGGTTTATCCGCTAACCTCGCCAGTATACAACAAAATCCGATTTCATAATAGGCAAAATTAACGGATCGCCGCTTCTAGCACCTGCGGACAAGTGGCGATCCTAGCGATTTTTTTGGGCCGGAGAGCATAACCGGAGCCGAGGCTCAACTCGACAACGGCCCCGTTTCCCACGGCAAGCACCACGCAAACGTTACCGTTTCCCTTGCCGCGCTCGCCCAGGAGCGCCCGAATATCCTGGATTCCCCGTGTGCCGCTCAAATGGATGTGACATTCCCCGCCACGCGCATTGAGGTAATCCTCAAGCCGTTGTACGGATTCCGCCATGAGGCGAAATCCGCCCTCGTCCTTGCGCACCTCCACTTGCATGACAAGCGGCTGGCGGCTTTCCAGCAGCGACCGGCTGCCCGCGATGAGATTTTCATCGAAAATGGAAATATCCAAGCTTCCAGCGGGTTGTGAAAGCTTCAAGTGAGCAAAGCGGCGGTTGCCGGCGGAGCGGTGTCGCAGCAAAGTCACAATCCCGGCAAGTTTTACTCGCGCGCCATTGCGCGTCGCCGCGTTTTCAATGTCAGGACGGGTGAGAATCCCTGTACCCTCCAACTCCTCCAGCCACGCTTCGAGCGGATGAGTATCGAGATAAAAGCCGATCGCATCAAAAGCATGCTCGATACGCTCCGCCGACGCCCACTCTTCTACCTGCGGCAGATCAGGCAAGAGCCGCGCACTCCCCTCCATCATCCCGCCGAAGAGATTATCCTGACCGGAAGAGTGTTCCTCCTGCGTCTGCTGATTATAGCGTACGAGAAGGCTGGCCGACTCAAAGAACCGGCGCCGGTTGGGACTTAAGCTGTCAAATGCCCCTGCCTTTGCTAGGCTTTCAAGCTGGCGCTTATTGATAAGCTTGGACTCCATCCGCGCCGCAAACTCGCAAATATCCTTGTACGAGCCGTTTTTCTTCCGCTCCGCAGCCAGCGCTTCCATCGCTGTCAAGCCTACGTTTTTCAGTGCGCCTAGTCCGTAACGGATAACACCCCGATTCCCCGCCGCTGATCCCTCTACTGCAAAATACCCGTCCGATCGGTTGATATCGGGCGGCAAGATGCGAATACCGCTGC
>CAZXYG010000002.1:57979-64642 GCA_964644885.1 uncultured Rickettsiales bacterium | reverse complement strand
TTGTCGGTATCGCCGATATCCAAGTTCATGCAGGCGGTAAGAAATTCCACCGGGTAATTGGCTTTGAGATATGCCGTCTGGTAGCCGATCACAGCGTAGGCAGCAGCGTGCGACTTGTTGAAGCCGTAGCCCGCGAACTTGGCCACTTTCTCGAAAATGGCGCTGGCTTGCCCGCGCTCGACGCCGTTCGCCACCGCGCCCTGGATGAACTGTTCGCGCTGCGCGTCCATTTCCGCCTGGATTTTTTTGCCCATGGCGCGACGCAGCAAATCCGCCGCGCCCAGACTATAGCCCGCCAGCACCTGCGCGATCTGCATCACCTGCTCCTGGTAAATCATCACGCCGAAGGTTTCTTTCAGGATCGGCTCCAGTTTTGGATGCAGGTAATCCGGCTGCTCGCGGCCGTGCTTTCGGGCCACATAGGCGGGGATGTTTTCCATCGGCCCCGGACGGTAAAGCGAAATCAGCGCAATGATGTCCTCGATAGTGTCAGGCCTCAGCTTGCGCAAGGCATCTCGCATGCCCGCGCTTTCCATTTGGAACACGCCCGCGCCGCGGCCTTCGGAAAGCAGCGCATAAGTGGCCGGATCGTCGAACGGGATTTTTCGGATGTCGATCTCCGTGCCGCCCGCACGGATGAGACGGCATGCCCGGTCGATCAGTGTCAGGGTTTTCAGCCCCAGAAAATCGAATTTCACCAACCCCGCCAGCTCGGCGTATTTCATCGAATACTGCGTCACCGGCATGTCGGAACGCGGATCGCTGTAGAGCGGGACGATTTCATTGAGCGGCCGGTCAGCGATCACGACGCCCGCCGCGTGGGTGGAAGCGTGGCGGTACAGCCCCTCCAGCTTCAGGCCAATATCGAGCATTTTGGCTACGCTCTCGTCGGTATCACGCTGATGCTGGAGTTCGCGATCCATGGCGATAGCCTGTTCCAGCGTCACCGGCGAAAGGGGATTGAATGGGATCATTTTGCAGATCGCGTCCACCTTTTTGTAGGGCTGCTGCAGCACGCGGCCCACATCGCGCAGTACCGCTCGCGCCTGGAGCTTACCGAAAGTAATGATCTGCGCCACCTTGTCGGCGCCGTATTTGACGCTCACATAACGGATCACTTCGTCGCGCCGATCTTGACAGAAATCAATGTCGAAATCAGGCATTGAGACGCGCTCCGGGTTGAGGAAGCGCTCGAACAGCAACCCGAAGCGCAGCGGATCCAGGTCGGTGATCTGCAGCGCCCACGCCACCACCGACCCCGCACCTGAGCCGCGACCCGGCCCCACGGGAATGCCTTCCGTTTTGCTCCAGCGTATGAAATCCGAAACGATCAGAAAATAACCCGGAAAATTCATGGCGATGATGGTTTTAAGCTCGTATTCCAGTCGTTCATAGTAGGGTTTCGCTTTTTCCTCCCGTTCCGCCTGCATCATCGTCGGCGTGAATGCCTCTTCCTCTAATCGCTTCGCGAGTCCGGCTCTGGCCTCGACCTTTAGTTCCTCCGGCTCGCTGCGGCCTTTTTTCGTCGGGAAACTGGGCAGCATGGGTGGCCGCGTTTCCGCCATGATCGCACAGCGTCTAGCAATGGCCCGCGTATTTTCAATCGCCTCGGGAAGGTCAGCGAACAGCGCTTCCATTTCGGCGGTAGATTTGAAATAATGCTCCGGCGTGAATCGATGCTTCTGCTGCTCGGAGATATAGGCATTGTCGGCGATGCAGTTGAGCACCGTATGCGCTTCGAACATATCCCGCGTAGAGAAATGCGCGTCGTTGGTTGCCACCAACGGCACGTTGTGCTTGTAGGCGAGGGCGATCAACGCGGCCTCCGTTTGCGCTTCTTTTTCCGCGCCATGGCGCAACAGCTCCACATAGAGCCTATCGCCGAATAAGGCGTAGAGTGTCTTTAGCGTTTCTTCGGCCTTATCTGCGCGGTTTTCTAATATATATCGCCCTACGGCACCCTCTGGCCCACCGGTGAGCGCAATCAATCCTTGGGATTTTCCCTCAAAATCCGCAAGCGTCAGCAGAGGAATATGCGAATCCTTGCAGGCAAGAAAGGAATGACTTACCAGCTTGAGCAGAGTGCGCCATCCGTCATTGTCCTTGGCGAGCAGAATGAGCGGAGCAGGATCTCGCTTCTTGTGCTCCCATTCGTTCGCGTCCGTTTCGGCAATGTTGACGATGCAGCCGATAATGGGCTGTATTCCTTGTCCGGCGCAGGCGATTGAGAATTCCAATGAACCAAATAAATTGCCGTTATCGGTAAGCCCCACGGCGGGCATACGGTGCTCAACGCATAGTGCCACCAGCTCCTTCACCGGTATCGCCCCGCGCGAGAGCGAATAGGCGCTGTGCGTACGCAGATGAATGCATTGGGGAGAAGCGGTTGCCATCGCCACAGAAATAATGGTAAGACGGGCGTCATTCAATATGAAACTCTCGGTCGTCATCCCGGTTTATAACGAAGCGGAAAATATCGCGCCGTTGATGGAGGCGCTTGCTAAAGCGCTTAAGGATATTCCGCATGAAATTATCTGCGTGGACGACGGCTCCAGCGACGGCACGGTGGACGCCATTCTCAAACGGAAAGAAGAAAATCTGCGCCTGCTTCAATTCAGCCGCAATTTCGGCCAGACCTCGGCAATGTCGGCAGGAATCGAGGCGGCGCGCGGAGAGTATATAGCAACGCTCGACGGCGATTTGCAGAACGACCCGGAAGATATTCCGCTGATGTTGGATAAGCTGGAAAAGGAAGGGCTGGATATGGTGGCGGGACGCCGTGCCAAAAGGCAGGACGGGTTTATTTTACGTAAGATTCCCAGCAAGATTGCCAATATCCTTATCCGTACAATGAGCCGGGTGGCGATTCAGGATTACGGCTGCACGCTGAAGGTGTTCCGTGCTAGCCTTGCCAAAAATCTTGATCTTTACGGCGAGCTGCACCGCTTCATTCCCATTCTTGCGGATATGCACGGCGCCAGGATCGCGGAGATGGACGTACGTCATCACGCGCGGCGTTTCGGCGTTTCAAAATATGGGCTTTCGCGCACTCTGCGCGTGGCAAGCGACCTGATGCTGATGGCTTTCTTCCTGCGCTACCGCCAGAAGCCCATGCATTTGTTCGGCACACTGGGCATCGTCTGTCTGGGGCTTGGTTTTCTGATCGAATTTTATCTGTTGCTAGTAAAAATTTCGGGCCACGATATTGGCACCAGGCCGCTTTTTTATATCGGTATTCTGCTCTTGATTTTCTCGGCGCAATTCATTCTCTCCGGCTTCCTGGCGGAGCTGATAATGCGTACCTACTACGGTTCGCAGAACAAACGCCCCTATGTAGTCAAGGCCCAGTACATTGGCGGAAACCGAGAAAAGGAGTAAACGTTGAAAGAGAGCGATGCAATTGAAGCCACGCTACAAACGAGCCGCTGGAAACGTTATCTTATCCTCTTCGCTAAACTGGCGTTTGCCATTACGGCGCTTGCGTTCGTGCTGCGCAAAGCGGAATGGGATACAATCGCCGGACATTTTCGCGAGGCGGATCCCTTGTTCCTTGCCCTATCTTTTCTCATCTTGAATGTCTCGCAGATCATCAGCGGTTTGCGCATGCGCCATTACTTCGCTTCAGCGGGATACGGCTTTGATAGAAAGTTCTGCATCGCACTGTACTATGTGGGTGCATTATTCAATATCATGCTTCCAGGCGGCATCAGCGGCGATGGCTACAAAGCCTGGCTGCTCAAGCAGAAATTGCATATCCGGCTGCGCACCTCCATTCGCCTCATGCTCTCGGAGCGCGCCAACGGTCTGTTCCTGCTATTGATCTACGCGCTACTGTTCGCCACGCTGGGCAGCACCGTGAAAAACCTTTCCCATGGCTCGCTCATACTGCCCGCCGCTGCGATCCTGCTACCGTTCGCCTATTTTCTGAGCGTACGGCTGATCCTGAAGGAGCGTTTCCGCACGTCCCTTGGTGCTTCGCGGTTTTCGATGTTGAGTCAGGCCGCCATCGTTGCCGCCGCCGCGCTGGTATTTTACGGCATGAGCATTGAACGGGGCATGCTGGATTACCTGGCGCTGTTCATGGTGTCCTGCGTGATCGCCATTATCCCGGTTTCGGTGGGCGGCGCGGGCCTTCGCGAGCTGACCTTCCTCTATGGTGCACCGCTGCTTGGTTTCGCGCCGGAGCCCGGTATCGCCATGGCGCTGCTGTTCTTTGGTATCCAGGTTGCGACTTCGTTGGTGGGGTTGTTCTTCTGGCGGCCACTCAAGCGGCTTCTGCCGGCACATGACTGATATTGCGGCACTGCTGGCTTCCTACCCGCGCTTGAGGCCGCCGCTGAGCGCCGCGCATCAAAAAATATACGAAGAAGAATATAAGAAAACGCGAGGAGAGAACAAGCCGCTCACCAGCCGCGTTTCCTCCAGCGTTAGTGCGTGGATGCACCGCAAAGTGGCCGCCGCGGCAGGCGATGGGCCGTTGCTCGAAATCGGCGCGGGCACGCTGAATCACGTTCCATTCGAGCCGGAAGCCGTCCCCTACGACATCGTCGAGCCGTTCACTGCGCTCTACGCGGATAGCCCGCTGAGATCCCGTTTGCGGAATATCTATCCCGACATCCGGGCCATTCCGGAAGCGGCGCGTTACCGGCGCATTTTCTCAATAGCGGCGCTGGAGCACCTCACCGAATTGCCTTGCTGCATCGCAAAATCCGGACTTTTATTGGAGGAAGGCGGCCTGTTCAAGGCGGGGATCCCCGCCGAGGGCGGCCTTCTGTGGGGGCTAGCGTGGCGCTGTACCACTGGACTGGCCTATCGCCTGCGCAATGGCCTAGATTATAAAACCCTCATGCGTCACGAACATATCAATTCAGCGCCTGAAATTCTGGCGCTGACTCAGTATTTCTTCCGTGAGGTAACCGTACAATATTTCCCCTTGCCAAGTCTGCATGGAAGCCTATTTCTATACATCAAAGCTATCGCTCCCGACCAAGAACGCTGCCGTTATTATGCACACATCACGTAAATATATTCTGTTTGCGCTGTTCTTTGTGGTTTTGGGAATGGGGTTGTGGTTGTTTCTCTCTTTCTCCAAAGGGCAGAAGCCACGTGAGCCTGATATGACTGGCTGGTCGGACGATCGCAAGATACTTTCTCTTGCTTACCGGGGAAAATTGAAGGAAATGGAAGCGCTGCTGAAGGAGGGCGCCAATCCTAACGGTTTGGAAAACAGCATGGGACCGTTGCACATGCTGCTCAGTGAGGGTAAGCTGGAGGCAGCCAAACTGCTCGTAAAATACGGCACCGACGTCAATGCAGCGGCGGGAGGAGTGCTTACTCCTCTGGGGATAGCGGTAAGCAAGGAACAAATGGAAATGATAGATTTTCTTCTGGCACACGGCGCTAAATGGGAAGATGCAGTCGTGAACCGTGCCGTTGCCGATAGAGATAATGGACTGAAGATTGTACAATCCCTTGTTGAAAAAGGCGCTTCCGTCAACGCACATGATACTGATACCATGCAATACACTCCCATCTTTTGGGCGATTGCACATCAAAAGCAGGATGTGGTGATCTACCTTCTAAGCAAAGGAGCATCACTTGAAGCAAAGAACGGAAGTGGCCTGACGCCGCTTGAATTCGCATTTTCCTTGGAAGAAGATATGCGGCAACGCAACTACGCCGAACCAGAGTGGATACGGAAAAATCAGGAGATCATTCAGCATCTCATGAATGCAGCACCAAAAAAAGGAGAAAACAATGGCGGCGCTCGAAACCCCTGAAGTAAATACCGGTTGGAAGGCATCGGATTTCAAGCTGCCCGGTACGGACGGCAAAACCTATTCCCTAAAAGACGTGAAAGGCAAGAATGGCCTCCTGGTGATGTTCATCTGCAATCACTGTCCCTTCGTGCAAGCCATCGCGGAGAAACTCGCGCGCGAGGCTAAAGAATTGCAGGCATTCGGCATCGGCGCTGTCGCCATCTCGGCCAACGATGTGCAGAACTACCCGGAGGACGATCTGCCGCACATGAAGGAAATGCACAAGAAATACGGCTTCACCTTCCCCTATCTATACGATGAAACACAAGCCGTGGCGAAAGCCTACGGCGCGGTATGCACCCCGGATTTCTTCGGCTTCAATACGGCGCTGGAATTGCAATACCGCGGCCGCCTGGACGATTCCGGGATGCAGAAAAAACCCGGCGGGAAGCGAGAGCTCTATGAAGCCATGAAACACATCGCTGAAACCGGCAAGAGTCCGGATATCCAGAAACCCAGCATCGGATGCTCGATCAAATGGAAACAAGCGGTGTGACCGCGCACATCGCGCATGTTTTTCTACCTCCAATGCACGCGGCGCCAACCGCTAGAATCGCGGCGATCGTGATGGCTACGATGGCCGCGGCGATGACGCCAGTCGCCATCGCGGTGGAAGTGTGAACCGATATTGATCCGGAAAAACGGCCGGGAATAAAAGTTCCGGGGTATGGCAGGCATATAGATAACCCTGGTCGGTTCTTGCGTCATGTATGTGACGACCTCTTCTATTTCTCGCGCTTCCGCTTCCCTGCCTGGGGTCTGAATTTCCCAGGAACCATCCGGCTGCATGCAAGCAGTGCCGTAGGCGCTTTGGGTTACGCCGTTGATCGTCACGGTGCGGGTA
>CAZXYG010000002.1:54817-57969 GCA_964644885.1 uncultured Rickettsiales bacterium | reverse complement strand
GCTTCAGGCCGGGGCGCGGATATGGCTTGGATAAGCCGGGTTTCGTACATTTCAGCGTATGCAGGATGCGGCAAAAAGACAGCCAGAAAAACCATTGCTTTCAAAGTAGACATCGTATGGATTTTCATTGTCCGGCCTCCTTGTCATCGATTGCGTGTTCTCGCATAATGATACGACTGTGTGGAAGAAACTCTTCGTTCTACGTAATTCGCTTGTATTCCTGGGAACTATATGTATAATGTTCGCCGAGTTCGGTAACGGTTCATCGGTGAATGCAAGCTGCTTTACCTAGTGGGGCAGCGGTATCCTGAAGCGATACGGTCAAGAATTTCCCTACGGTTGTTCTTCCCAGCAATTGAAGAGATTAGTTACGGAATTCCCGTCGATGCCATGTTGGCACGGCGGCAATCTTAATATCAAGAAGGAAAGTAAGTATGGCTACAGGTATCGTAAAGTGGTTTAATCCCAATAAGGGTTATGGTTTTATCCAGCCCGACGGCGGCGGCAGCGATGTGTTTGTACACATTACCGCGCTTGAAAAGGCAGGCGTTCGCACCCTCAATGAGGGCCAGCGCGTCAGCTTCGAACTCGCTACCAATAAGGGAAGAACATCGGCGGCAAATCTCAAGCTGCTTGATAGCGACGCGGCATAACTGATTCTACGCAGCTACCATTTTTAAAACGCGCGGACACTGTTCCGCGCGTTTTTTATTTCACAAAGGCGGCGGCGGATAGCCGCCCGGTAAGCGCTTGTAGGGAGGGGGGCGGCGAAGTATTGCGGCAAGCGCCTCACGTTCTTTCGGCGTCAATTCTTTAGCAAGCTCCTTTACCGTATCAGCAAGATGCTGCATCACCTTGCCCCGCAATGCGTGCAATTTTTCTACTTCATGCTGATAGGCATCTTCATCAAACGGCTCCGCCTTCAGGATGCGCAGCGCCTCTTCGCGGCTTTGCTTCATGGCGTCGTACAAAGGGCGATTCTCCTTAAAAGCCTTGCGCAGAACAGCGCGGATATGATCCTGCCGCTCTTTCGGCAATTCTATTTTAGCCTGCCAGCGGTGCGCGGTGCCCCATCGGTGCGAGAGATGTCCCGCCAACACCCCTGCAAGCAACAGATTGAACAACACCGAAGCCATAATGAAGATTTTAATTTTCCGGCTCATAACGTTGCACCTTCCGCATAGAGAAATTCTTGTACATACATGGATTCCGATTCCGCCACACCGTTCACATGCAGATAGAATCCGCTTAAGAACCCCAGCGCAAGCACCGACGCCAGAACATACCCGGGCCGCGCGATATGGAACTCACCGCAAAGCCTATTCAACCACACCCAAAGGCTGATTGAATGACGCTGCAAAGTACGCCTTGCCGCATCGGCAATGCGCTCCGCCAGCATCTCGTGGGCAGGCTCAAAAGTGCGCCGCGCGAGCATCGCCTCCAATTCCGCTTCCTCTGTCTCGTGCCGTTTCATCACATTCCTACTTTTATGGAAACTTTAATCCTGGCTTGCGGATTATGGACATATTGATGCATCTGTTCTTTCAGTGCGGCTTTCGCCCGCATCAACAGCGATTGCAGCGCCTTGAGATTGATCCCCATCACATTGGCGGCTTCTTGGTTGCTTAGCGCTTCGTAGAAGCACAAATTCAGCGCCACGCGCTGGCGCTCCGGCAGCGCCGCAATCGCATATTCCAGCATGTCTTGCTCCTCGGAACGAATGAGCATGTCCTCCGCCCCTTGCCCCTCATCCGCAATCCGCGCATCGTCGGCAAGAGGAAGGGGGCTTTTGCGTTTGTGCCGATCGAGGCACTGATTGACCACGACACGGTAGAACCATGTCGTGAATTTCGCCTGCTTCTCCGGCTGCCACATCTCCGGCCGTTCCCATAATTTCAAGAACACGTCCTGCACAACATCCTCCGCATCCTCGCGGCGGGCGGTAAAACGATAAGCCACGCTGTAGAATCGCCGCGCATGGCGATGCACCAGAGCGGAAAAAGCCGGATGGCTGCCGTTTTGGATACCGCACAGCAATTCCGCATCGTCCCGTTGTTCCCAGCCCAACACCGCGAATCTATCCTTACCTCCATACCTCTCACTCCCAGGAGGGCATGACGCTCTCCCGCCCGGAACCCCCCAAGGCTATTCGCCGCCCTCTTCCTCAGGCTTATCCTTGGCGCGATGATGTCCGCGCTTTGGCTTGCCGGGAACGGCTTCGGCAAGAATCTTGCGCTCCTCTACCGTGAACTGTTCGGCCAGATCGGCGACGGCGTTATTCATATTTTTGCGCATGCTGTTATGCAACGCATGAATTTCATCGGATTTAGCCAGGAACGCCTTGCGATCGAATTCCTGAGCGGTGAGAATGGCTTTGCTTTCCTCGCGGAGCGTCTTGATTTGCTCTCGGGTGACCTTGTTATCCTCGCGGGCCTTGCGCAACGTCTCATGCGCCAGTTTTTCTTTCTCTTCAGGTAATTGCGATAACGCCTCCTCCATATGACGGCGCGGACCTTTAAACGAATCCTCGCCCTTGTCGCCTTCAGCGAGCGCCTGTGTGCCTGCGAGCGCCAGTATCAGCGCGGTAGTCGTGAGTAGTTTCTTCATGATTGCCTCCATGTTGATGGGTTTGCTTATATCGTGATACGAGCGGTAAGCGCAAACTCTTCGCAACTTTATACGATAGTGGGTTTGAAAGCGCCATCCACGTCTATGCGCGGCGTGTCTGTTTCGAGGAAATGCGCAGTAGCATGATAAGCCCGCTCAGTGTCAGTGCATAGACGATGATTTGTGCCAATGCGGGGCGGGCGGTATAGCCGATAAGCGCCCCCAGACTTTGCCCCACGATCCCCTCGTCACTAAGCAGCCAGGAACTATCCCACGCGATGCCGGAAACCCCCTCGAAATACCCGGCGGCGAGCAGGAATCCCACGCCCTGCGACATCATCCCCGCTACCAGCAATACCAGCAGCCAGCTCGTGACACGCAGGAAATGCCGAGCGGGCAATGAGATCAATCCAAAATAAATCAGCAAACCGAGCACTGTGCCCGCAAGGCCGCCCAGCAATCCACCGGCGAGCAGCGTTGAAACGGATTGCCCGGAAGCAAGCATGCCGTAGCTGAATAGCACGATTTCCGAGCCTTCCCGCAGC
>CAZXYG010000002.1:37726-54807 GCA_964644885.1 uncultured Rickettsiales bacterium | reverse complement strand
AGCGAGTAAAATGGCAGTTTTCCATCTAGAATTTGTGTGCCCACGCGGGTGAATCGCGCTTTCATTTCACGGGCATGGCGGCTCATCCATAGCACCGTCCAGCCGATAAAAAAGGCCGCCAGAAAGAGAATGCCCGCGTTGAACGCTTCCTGTCCCATGCCCTCGGCAAAAGCCGAGATGACGTCGGTGAAAAAAGCGATCAAGACCGCACCGGCCAGCCCAGCGGCAAACCCGGCGGCAATCCACCTCGTGCGACCGGGTATCCCGCGCGTCGCAGCAACCACGATGCCCACAATCAGCACGATTTCAAGCATTTCCCGGAATATGACGATGGCGGCGGCAAACATGGTTTTAGAAACCGGAGAGCAGAAGAATTGAAGAAATGCTCCTTTTTCTCCAGCGCCCTAGTTCTCCGATTCCTCAGTTATTTTTTCCTTCACCACAATCCGCCCCTTGGCGGTATCCATATTAAATTCACCGAAGAACGGATACATCCCCGGCTCAAGCGGCCCCACAAACACCACTCCGGCGCTGCCGCCCTTGATGATTTTCTCGCGGTTTAACTCATGGCTTTCAAATTCCTCCGGCGTGGGGTCTTCGTTGACGATCTGGATTTTGACCTTCTGCCCCGCTGGAATTTCGAGCTGATCCGGAACGAAGCGATGATTCTTGATTGTAAGCGTGTACTCCTCCGCCCGCACGGAAAATGCCGCAAACATAACCGTTGCCGCCGCACAAAAAACCACTATCCGCACAATAAACATGTAAAACCTCATTTATGATATTAAGAATTAATATCAATTATAAAAACAAATGCAACAAAAATTTGCACCGGCGCATATCATCGATAAGAAAGGTGTTTAGGCGATTTTTCGGGTTTTTTTAGGCTTAATATCACCGGCTACGGTGAAATGAGCCTCGGTCTTCAGGTGGATTTCTTCCAGAGAGACACCCGGCGCCATGCGCTCCAGCATCAGGCCGTTCTCGGCGGTTACATCAAAGACGCCAAGCTCGGTAATCACGCGATCCACCACGCGCTTGCCGGTGAGCGGCAGCTTGCAGCGCTTGAGCAGTTTGGGCGAGCCGTCCTTTGCGGTATGGGTCATCAGCACCACCACGCGCTTCACGCCCGCCACCAGATCCATCGCGCCGCCGGGGCCTTTCACCATCTTGCCCGGCACCATCCAGTTGGCGAGATCGCCTTCCTCGGATACTTCCAACGCGCCTAGTATGGAGAGATCGATATGCCCGCCGCGGATCATGCCGAAAGAGAAGGCGCTATCGAAATAACTGCTTTCGGGCAGTTGGGTAATGGTTTGCTTCCCGGCATTGATAAGGTCGGGATCCACTTCCTCCTCGGCAGGAAACGGCCCCATGCCCAGCATGCCGTTTTCACTCTGCAGCGTGACCTTCACCTTTTCGGGAATGTAATTGGCCACCTGCGTAGGCATGCCGATGCCGAGATTGACGTAGCAGCCGTCGAAAAACTCGGTGGCGGCGATTTTGCACATGTCTTCTTGGGTGAACATAGCGTTGGCGTTGATGTTAGCGATGATGATTAGGCTACCTTCCGTACCGTCCGTTGCTCGATACGTTTCTGATACTGAACCCCCTGAAATAAACGGCTCACAAAAATTCCCGGCGTATGAATGGAATCAGGATCGAATGTGCCTATCTCCACGATTTCTTCCACCTCGGCTACGGTGATTTCGGCTGCGGTGGCCATGATCGGATTGAAATTGCGCGCGGTCTTGCGGTAGATGAGGTTTCCCTCGGCATCAGCCTTCCATGCCTTAATTATGGCGAGATCGGCGAACAATCCGCGCTCCATCACATAAGCCTGCCCGTTAAATTCCCGCGTTTCCCTGCCTTCCGCCAACACGGTACCGGCGGCAGTCTTGGTGTAGAACGCCGGGATGCCAGCGCCGCCGGCGCGAATGCGCTCGGCCAGCGTGCCTTGCGGATTCAGCTCCAGCTCCAGCTCGCCGCTTAAATATTGCTGTTCGAAAGTCTTGTTTTCGCCGACATAGGAAGAGATCATCTTTTTGATCTGCCGCGTCTGGAGCATAATGCCTAGGCCAAAATCATCCACCCCGCAATTATTGCTGATGATGGTAAGCCCCGTGACGCCAGAATCGTGAATGGCTTGGATGCAATGCTCGGGAATCCCGCACAAGCCGAACCCCCCCGCCATGATGGTCATGTTGTTGCGCAACAATCCTTTCAGAGCGGACTTAGCATCATGGTGAACCTTCTGCATCGTACGGTTTTAGCCCAGCCGCTTATTCCTCGCAAGCGATTTCCGGCCTTCCTCCACCAGACGGCTGGTAGCGATTTCAATGTGTTTCTCAAGGTCCTCCATAAACTCAGGACGTTTCAAGCCGGGTTGGATCGGGGGCAGAAATTCAAGAATGATAGTGCCGGGCCGCTTCAGAAAGGCGTTCTTGCCCCAGTACAAGCCGGAATTAAGCGCCACCGGCACTACCGGCACTTCAAGCTTTGTATAGAGCGCCGCAACGCCATGTTGGTACGTTCCTTTCCCGCCCGGCTGTACCCGCGTGCCTTCCGGGAATATGACAATGCTTAAGCCCCGCGCCACCCGACTTCTGCTTTCTGCCACCAATTGCTTGAGCGCACTTACGCTCCCTTCGCGGTCGATTACGATATTCCAACTTTGTTTCATATAAGAGCCAAAAACCGGTAGTTTTAAAAGTTCCTTGCGCAACACGTAGCAGGGATATTTAAACAAACGGTAAAATACCAGCGTTTCCCAGGCAGATTGGTGCTTTGGAGCAAAAACTGCCGGCCCTTTCGGCACATTCTCCAGTCCCCGTATCTCCATGCGAATGCCGCATATCAATTTAAGCCCGGCTAACATCCCCGCCGCCCAAAACCTGCTCACCCACGCTATCATATAATCCGAGAAAAAAAGCAGCGGACTAAACAACACGCCAACCACCAGCGTCCATATCGGAAAAAAAAGGCTGAATAACAGCGAACGCAGAAAAAGCAAAGCCATATCAGAACACTTTGTTGAGCCAATATGCCGCTTCCGCCATCATGCGCAGCATGACATCACGCGAGGCCACAGCCAGGAATTTATTATATTCCGTAGCAAGCAATAACACGGTGCCCGGCGAACGCCACCATTCGCCCACCCGCACATGCTCAGGAAACACGGGATGCGTAATGATCGTCATGCCGGGCATAGCTTTGTGAAATTCCAATAGGCTACGCAGCATGTGATAATTGGACGTGACAAGCCTCATGCTTCGAAATCCGTTTTCCGTCATCCATTGAGCCACCTCTCTGGCATTGCTTTGCGTGCTGTTCGCGGCATAACCCAACGCGGTATAGGAAGCCAGGGCGGCGGAGGCGCTCTCACTCACCCGGTTCTGCGCAAACAATTCCATCACCGTGATGCGTTCGCCCACACCAGAAATGAAAAGCCGCTTGCCGAATCGCCCGTAAAGCAAGCGAATGCCTTCCCGGATGCGATCAGAACCGCCGGTAAGCACCACAATAGCATCCACAGGGCTGGCGCGATCATCGACCATGGACGGAATCTTATCAATAAACCAATAAAAACCGGCCCCCCATACCACAATGCATACAAAACATGCTTTCATTAGCCCTGTCATCAGCTTACTCCAAGCAACGCATGGGCGGAGGCACGCAGATCGTCGTAAACGGCGACAGGAAGCACCGCCCGCGGCAAACCCGCTTCGATGGTAGCAAGTCCGTTTCCGGTGCGCACCAGAATACGCCGACATCCCGCTGCTGCCGCCGCTTGTAAATCACGCAGGCTGTCGCCAATCATCACGGTAGCTTCAGGGCCAGCATCAAACATCCGCATTGCTTCTTCCAGCATGCCGGGGCCAGGCTTGCGGTAGCGCGTAGCATTCTCAGGCGTTTCCGTACATGCAAAGAAATGGGCAATGCGCCCCCCTTCTTTCATGACAATCTTCGCGAGATGCGCGTGAATGATGTGAAGCGTTTCTTCGGTCATTAATCCCTTGCCGACTCCGGATTGATTGGTGCACACCGCTATAATGTGCCCCGCTTGCGTTAATTTCGCCACCGCTTCGGGCACGCCAGGCAATATCACTAATTCATCGAGATTCTTAACAAAATCTTTGCGCTCTTCGTTCAGGACGCCATCGCGATCGAGCAATATCAGTTTCATATCCGTACGGTTTTATACACCCTTGCCCTTCGTTGCAAATGCATTTGTTGTATGACACAATGTTGCCCATGATTCTTACCTGCTCTTCGTGCAAGACCCAGTTTGCCGTGCCTTCCAGCGCTATATTGCCGACGGGAAGAATGGTTAAATGCAGCCGATGCGGGTTCACCTGGCGCCAGAAACCTCTCGAAGCTTTGATGGATGTGGAGCTTCTCGCCGAAACACCGGAACGGCCGGAGCCGGTGCCTCACGACAGCGGCTTGCCTTCCATTGTGCGCCACGCGAATCCGCTGCGGCGAATGAAATTATCCTTCGCTGCAATGACGGCGGCCTGCATGATTCTTGCGGCTCTCTCGTTCCATGAGAATCTCACCTTCCTGAACGCGCTGTATGAGGCCTTAGGCCTGAAACCCCTATCGGGGCTTGCATTCACCAACGTCAGCATGGCCAAAAAACGGATAGGCAATAAATACGTTCTGCATTTGGGCGGCGAGATCGTCAATGAATCAGACCGGATTCTTTCAGTCCCCGCGTTGCATATCTCCGTGCTGTCACGCGGCGATAATGCGCTGATGTCGAATTTGGTAACGCTCCCCGCAGCCATGCTCAAGCCAGGCGAAAGCACTGGCCTGCCGGACGAAATCACCGGCATTTCCAGCTCCTCTGACCGACTCATTCTCGATATTGGAACAGAATGGGAGTTATTGTTCCGTTGAATCGCAATGTGCTTTACGTCGCTTAATTTAGGCTCGCATACGGTACCGGATCCTCGGCTCCGGCTTCAATAAACCCCTTGAGACGCAACAAGCAGGCATCACAGCGTCCGCAAGCTTTCTCGCCAACAGGATCGTAACAACTTGAAGTTGCGGCATAATCCACGCCGAGGCGCAGCCCCTCCCGAATAATCTCCGCCTTTGTCATGCGGAGCAGCGGCGCGTGAATGCGGAAACGCTGGCCGCTTACGCCCGCCGCCGTGGCAAGATTCGCCATCCGCTCAAACGCTTCGATGAACTCCGGCCGGCAATCGGGATAACCGCTATAGTCGAGCGCATTGACCCCGATAAAAATATCGATGGCGGCGATTGTTTCGGCATACGCCAGCGCACATGCAAGAAAAATAGTATTGCGTGCCGGAACATAGGTAATGGGAATCTTCTGCGCCATCTCCGCCATGCCGCGCCCCTTGGGCACGGCGATCGCATCCGTTAGCGCCGAACCGCCAAACAAGCGGAGATCAATCGTCACGATTTTGTGCTCCGCCACACCTCTGGCATCGGCCACGGCCTTAGCGCTCTCAAGCTCTACGGCATGGCGCTGGCCGTAGGAAAAACTCAGGCAATACACCATGAATCCCTGCGCCTGCGCGATAGCCAGCGCCGTCGCAGAATCCAGACCGCCCGAAAGCAGCACTACGGCTTTCTTTATGGGTATGCGCGGCATCTTTATACCTTGTCTTCTCCGTTTCTGCAGGCACCACAGAACTCTATGGTATCCCAAACAGTTTATGCAACTGCAATGAAATACGATAATCATGCGCCTGCGCAAGCAAAAACACTCGCGCCACGTTGGCGGCGTTTTTTTCGGTATTGCATTCATCCATCGGCTGTACAAAAACCGGAATATTATATTCGCTCTGCCCCACTTCACCCACGTCCGCATAGAACGGATTGGACGCGGAAATAATGAATTTCAGCGCTGTCAGCCGCGCCAGTAGCTCTCCACGCAGTCGGCGATATCCCGCGCCCATGTTTTTAGGCGAGCACACTGTTTCCACCCGCCGATCCAAGGGCCGGTAAAGCGTGCCGTTTGTTTCAATCTGCACCGTGAATCCGGCGATTAACAACGCATCGCACAACGGTTCTATAGGCTGACGGAAAGGCTCCCCGCCGGTCATTACCACCAGTTTTCGCCCGTCTTCCGATAATTCTCCGGTCCGCGCGATAATATCTTCAAGCGCCTGCGTAGTAAAACTTTCAAATTCGGTATCGCAAAATGCACAGGCCAGATTGCAGCCTCCTAGGCGCACAAACACAGCAGGCTCGCCTGCGCGCGGACCTTCGCCCTGTACAGTGGCAAAAATCTCTTGCACCTCCAGCCTCTTGCCATCACCCTTCAAGGGTGCACGTATGGGATTCGTGCCTCGCATCACACATCTGTTGACAATACAGCCCTCGGAGTGTTTTAACACGGCGCACAGGAGGAATGAATATCTTTATGCGGGAACCGCCGGAAATCCTGGAAGTTATCACCGCTTCCGTACGCTGCGACGGCACCGGAGGAAGTTCAGGACATCCCGCCGTCTACCTCGCAATCGACCCTACAAAAGGGTACAGTGAATGCCCCTATTGCGACCGACGCTTCGTGCTTGCAAAAGCGCATTCCTTTTCGTCTCATTAACCGAAGCTATTTGAAATTTAACTAAAATTTTCTAAATACCCTTACATAACAGGTGGTTGTTTTTTCTTCGCATTTCCGATAGAATAAGGCGCGAATACATAATGTTTGCGGAAAGGTTTCTACCCATGCGTATCATCCTTCATGCTTTTTCTCTCTTGGGTGCGATCATCCTCATCAGTGCCTGCACCAGCACCCAGTCGGAGAAAGTAACCGCCCTGCAAAAGAAAGATAAAAACCTGAGTTGCAAGGAAGTACTGCTTGAGATCAACGAAGCCGAGTTCTACCGCAAAACCGCGCAGCAGAATAAAAACCCCAAAGTATCAAGCCTCATGATGCCGCTCGGCTATGTCTCCACCTACATGAGCGCCGAGGAAGCCATGGATGCGGCCAATGCGCGTATTGATTACTTGAATCGCATTTACGATATTCTTAGCTGCGAAAACGCCAAAGATTCCGATGCGCCGCGTACTGTGGCCTACCCGCCCTACAGCGATTACCAAACAGGCCGCATGTCTTATCAGCCGGAACCTCCCGGAGGCGTTCCTGTTCCAGCACCCTATCGCTACTAGAGCGTTGCAATAGCATGCGCGCTCGATTAGAACGGGCGGTATGCAAGCCACTCCAAAATCCGCGAACGCTACCAGAAAACATTACATACTGATTGACGGCTACGGCTACGTATTCCGCGCTTACCACGCGCTCCCCCCCCTCACGCGCGGCGATGGCACGCCAGTGGGCGCAGTGCTGGGCTTCACTTCCATGCTTCTCAAACTGAAATCCACATCAAAAAGTGATGGCATCGCCGTGATTTTCGATGCCGGAGAAAAAACCTTCCGCAACACGATCTATCCCGATTACAAAGCCAACCGCCCCCCTGCGCCGGAAGACCTGAAACCTCAGTTCCCTTTGGTGCGCGAGGCAGCGGAAGCGCTAGGCCTTCCCGTGGTCAGCATTCCAGGGTACGAAGCCGATGACATCATCGCCACCTATGCTCGCCAGGCACAGGAACAAGGCATGGAAGTCACCATCGTTTCCTCGGACAAGGATCTGATGCAACTCGTTGGGAACGGCATCGCCATGTACGATGCCATGAAAGACAAAACCATCGGCCCCGAACAAGTGATGGAAAAATTTGGCGTAAAGCCTGAGCAAGTGCGCGACGTGCTGGCGCTGATCGGCGACGCTTCGGACAATGTCCCGGGCGTACCGGGCATTGGGCCTAAAACCGCGGCAGAACTCATAGCCTTCTACCACACGATCGAAAATCTTCTTGCCCATGCCGCGGACATCCCGCAACCCAAGCGGCGCGAAAATCTTATACAAAATGCCGACAAGGCCCGTCTTGCCTATCGGTTGATCACACTATGCGATAGCGTTCCGGTCACGCAACGGCTGGAGGATTTTTCGCTCCGTGAACCGGAAATGGAAAAATTGATGGATTTTCTCAAAAAGAACGCATTTCGCTCCATCGTTTCCCGCGTTGAAAAGCTTTACGGAAAAACAACGGCAAACAACCCCGAACCCCTTTCTGTTTTCGTGCCTCCCAAGAAAACACACTATACTCGCATCGGAACCATCAACGCCTTGCAGGAATGGTCGCGGCAGGCTGCAAGTGTAGGAAAATGCGCCGTCATCACCCACGCGAGCGGCGTTGCGCTATGCCATACGGTCGGCATAGCCTGTTTTGTGCCCCTCCCCGCCGAAACGCAAGATAGCCAGACAACGCTTCATCTCGTTGAGCGCCATACATCCGGACTTTCACCACAGGAATTTTTCACAACCTTGAAAGAGATTTTCGAGAATCCCACAACCCTTATTATCGGGCATGATATTAAAACCCTATGCCGCAGAGCGCGTGATTATGGCATCATCATACAGGCGCTCGACGACGTGGAAGTGATGTCTTACGTGCTCGATGGCACGCAACATCGACACGATTTATGCACGCTGGCCGGAAAGGAGCTGCAAGAATCCCTGTCAGATGAAAAAACGCTGGCGGCGGCAACCGATGCGGAAAACATGACGCCATTGCTATGCGCGCATGCCGATGCGGCGCTGGCGTTGCATGCCATGCTTAAAGCTCGTCTGTTTCAGGAAAAAACTCTTACCCTTTACACAACAATCGAACGCCCTCTGATTTCGGTGTTGGCCGATATGGAACACGCCGGCATCAAGGTAGAATTGAAGACGCTGGAAACGCTTTCATACGAATTCGGCAGAGAGATGGAAATAACCGAAAAAGAAATTTATGCGCTGGCAGGACATTCCTTCAATATCGGCTCACCGAAACAGCTTGGCGAAGTTTTATTCACGGAAATGCATATTCAGGGAGGACAAAAATCAAAGAAGAGCGGCGCTTATTCCACCGGCGTCGAGGTATTGGAAGAACTGGCTGCACAGGGCCACACCATCGCCGATAAGGTACTGCGCTGGAGGATGCATTCCAAACTTAAAAATACCTATACCGATGCATTGTCCAGGCAAATCAATCCGAAAACCGGGCGTATTCATACCACTTTTACTCAAACTATCGCCAACACCGGACGCTTGAGTTCTATCAATCCCAATTTACAGAATATTCCCATCCGCGACGAAGAGGGCCGAAAAATCCGCCAAGCCTTTGTGGCAGACAAAGGATGCCAGCTTGTCTCCGCTGACTATTCGCAGATTGAATTGCGCCTGCTCGCTCATGTAGCGGATATCGCACCGCTCAAGGAAGCGTTTCGCGAAGGCAGGGATATTCACGCGCTCACTGCCTCACAAGTGTTTGGCATTTCGCTTGATAAAATCGATGCACTCACCCGCCGCCGCGCCAAGGCCATCAATTTTGGCATTATCTATGGACAGACCGCTTTCGGGCTGGCGCGGCAACTCGGTATCCCGCGCGGCGAGGCGCAAACCTATATCGAAACGTATTTTAAGCAATATCCCGGCATCCGCGCCTATATGGATACTATCAAGGAAGCCGCCCGCAAGCAGGGCTACGTCACCACGCTCTTCGGCCGAAAATGCTATCTGGAAGGCATCAACGACAAAAACCCCTCCCGCCGCGCTTTCGCCGAGCGCGCCGCCATCAACGCACCGTTGCAGGGAACTGCCGCCGATATCGTTAAAAAAGCCATGATCCGCCTGCCGGACGCACTCAAGAAAGCCTTGCTTTCCGCCCGTTTAATTTTACAAGTGCATGATGAACTTATCCTTGAAGCGCCTGAAAAAGAATCCGAGAAAACCGCCCACACGGTGCAAAAAGTGATGGAAAATGTCGTGATTTTAAGCGTCCCCATTATCGCCGAAGCGCGTATCGGACATAACTGGGGCCAAATTCATTGAGCGCACTCGTCCTTTTTCATTTGGTTTTCTGCGGATTCCGTACTATATTTGCGCTTCATGATATCCGCCTTTGCTGACAAGTTGAAGCCCGTCCTCATTTCCGGCCGCGAGGTGCTGCCCATCATTGAGGGCGGCAAAGGCGTGAGCGCAACCAACGGCAGAAGTTCTGGTGCCTTTGCGCGCGCCGGGGCGGTGGGTACTTTTTCCGGCGTCAATGCAGATAGTTACGATGAAAACGGCATGGTTATTCCGCAAGTTTATCATGGCAAAACCCGTCGTGAACGTCACGATGAACTGATCGCATATGGCATCAACGGCGGCGTGGCGCAAGCGCAGATAGCGCATGAAATTGCCGGCGGCGAAGGCCGCATTCACATGAACGTGCTATGGGAAATGGGCGGCGCGCAACGTGTACTGGAAGGCATACTGGAAAAAGCCAAAGGCCTGATTCACGGCATCACTTGCGGGGCGGGCATGCCCTATAAACTTGCCGAGATCGCCGAGAAATACAATATTCACTATCACCCTATCATCTCCTCGATGCGCGCGTTCCGCGCATTGTGGCTGCGCTCCTATCGCAAATATTCGCGCCTGCTGGGTTCCGTGGTCTATGAAGACCCATGGCTTGCAGGCGGGCATAACGGCCTCTCCAATAGCGAAAATCCGGCAAAGCCCGAAAACCCCTATCCGCGCGTGGCTGAACTCCGAAAATACATGAATGAGGTGGGACTCAAGGATACTCCCATCGTCATGGCAGGCGGCGTATGGTATTTACGCGAATGGGAGCACTGGCTCGATAACCCCGAGATCGGCCCCGTCGCCTTTCAGTTCGGCACGCGGCCATTACTAACAAAGGAAAGTCCCATCCCCGAAGCATGGAAGAAAAAGCTTCTCGCGCTCGATGAAGGCGACGTTCTGCTCAACCATTTCAGCCCTACGGGCTTTTATTCCTCGGCCGTGCGTAATGATTTCCTGCACGAATTGGAGGAACGAAGCATTCGCCAGATTCCTTATGTCACCGTACCGGATAAAGAGCGCGAAATGATCGTCCCCTTTCCCTTCGGGCCACGCGCACGGCCCGTTTTTGTTACGGCGGAAGATAAAGTCAGGGCCGAAGAATGGTTCATGCAGGGTTATAATGAACCTATGAAAACGCCCGATTCCACGCTGGTGTTCGTGGATAAGCAAAAAGCGCAGCAAATCCACGTCGATCAGATTGAGTGCATGGGCTGCTTAAGCCACTGCCGTTTCAGCAACTGGAAAGATCACGATGATTACACCACCGGCAAGAAGGCCGATCCTCGCAGTTATTGCATCCAAAAAACACTGCAGGACATCGTCCACGGGCAGTCGGTGGAGGATAATCTCATGTTCGCGGGCCACAACGCTTTCAGATTCAAGACCGATCCTTTTTACTCAAATGGCTTCGTTCCCACCGTGCGGCAGTTAGTGGAGAGATTGCTGACAGGCGCCTGAGCATTGCATTGTCAATCGCATCATGACTTCACGATCTGCTTCAGCGTAGTGTTTCCCAAGCGTTCTCGGAGCGCGTCATTCATTTCAGCGAATAGATCATCCACCGGCTTTCCTGCATAAACTCGCCTCATATCCAGAGCCTTTGTCTCACCGCTGCACCGAATGGCATCCAGCACATGATATAGCTTGATGCGCTCCAGCGGATGAGCGGGGTAATAGGCCATTTTACTACCTCGTGCAGCAACCAGAAATCCGCTTGCTACCAACAAACTCAGCTCTGTTTCAATTACGTTGAGCGGCACGCCCAACTCACCGGAAAGCGTCTCCAGAGTCCACGGTTTCTTGTCTGCGTGATAATTCTTGGCAATAAGATAAAGGATGGCAAGAGCCAGTTTTTCTTTCACGCGGTTGCTAAGCCGCAAGTACCCGCGCCTATACCTTACACTCTGACGGTTTTGGCAGTAGAAGGCAACGCTCGCGCCCACCAATAGCATCAACCATCCCACATAGAGCCACACCATAAAAATAATGATCGAGGCGAAGGCTGAATAGACGGCGGTATGGCTGCTGGAACCCGCCACGAATGCGGTGAACAGCCAACCCATGGTCTTCCAGATCACCGCCGTCACCAGCCCGCCCACAAAGGCCGGACCAAGGTTCACCTTAGTGTGCGGCATGAACGTATAAATGAAGGCGAATGCGGCAGCCATGATGAAATAGGGCACGATAAACCCTAGCCATTCTAAAACCGTCCCTAGCGCAGGCATGGCGGAAAGCCACTGCACGGCAGCATTGCTCCGCGCTGAGGCGGTCATCCCAACCGAAAGGAAAATGAGCAGCGGACCCAGGAGCAGCACGCTCAAATAATCGCTGAAGCGCTGGGCAAAACTGCGACCTCGCGTCACATGCCAGGTATAGTTGAACGAACGTTCGATTTTCTGCATCATCGAAACCACGCTGTAGATGAGCAACGCCAGACCCGCAGCGCCCAATACTCCCACCTGCACGTTATCCACGAACTGAATCACCCGCTCCACGACTTCAAAGCGTTTATCGCCGAGCGGCTCGAGCGCATTGAGAAGCGCGGGTTTTATTGCGTTATGCGCGCCGAAACCCTTCAATACGGAAAAACAAAGCGCGAGCAACGGCACCAGAGAAATGACCGTGGTATAGACCAAGCTCATAGCCTGAAGGCTCAATTGCCCATCGGCAAGATCACGAGCAACGGCCTGAATCAATCGCAGCGTATGCACGATGAAACGCCGCCACACGGCAAGATCTTTGGTCTCGCGCTCCCAGACCCGGCGATTCCAGTATGTCTGAAATCTTCCTGCCCTGGCGTGCAAGTCGCCAATGATGCCGGTCACTCGATCACCTCATCAGGGTAAAGTCCCCAGAGCGCTACGCGCGGGATCCAGCCCTTGAAACTGTCAATGCGCAGGCGGCACATTTCAGCCGAGCATTCAAGCAGGCGTACGATCACGCCCTCCTGCAGGCGGGCGACAGGCGTAGAATCCGTGTCTGCGCTATGGTAGAGAAGCTGCTCTTTTCCGGTAACGATAGCCGTACGGCGGCCTGAAAGCATACTGCGATGCAACCATCCCTTCTCACCCTGCATGTCGCGAATCTCCCGCCATTGCTCGAACTCGCCGGTAATTTCCACCGGCATGTCACGGCGCTTGATCACCCATTTGATTGGGTAGCGGAGGCCGGGGCCGGTGCGGATATTGGCCTCGTCCGTCTTGAGCGAGGCAAAACGCGGCAACGGCAGACTAGGCTCAGCCCACGCCTTCAGAGGCGAAAAACCCGCCAGCATTAATATCAACGCCAACACGCATTTATTCATGCCGTCCATTTATATCGATTCCGTGGACAATGCCAAGTATTATGCGTTACTGTCCCGTCATGGAAATTTCCCGCGAGACAAATTTTCTGCGCCTGACCGTATTAATGCTGGGCGCCGGCATGACCATTCTTGCCGCCATGCTGACAGGCTATTATGGCGAACGGCATATGCGCGCATTGCAGGATGTACAGGGGAAAATCGCCGCTCCGGAAAGATTGATCGCCGAACACTGGCAGGACGCCCAGGCGCTTCGCCACCGCGAAGATAGCGTTATCCTGCTTGCCATGTTCGCGCGGAACGCGCAGCCTGTCGGTCCGGAGCTTGGCGTAATGCTGGCGCATTATATGGAACAACTGCTGTCGGCTACCAATGCACCCGCTTCTATTGTCACATCCGTTACCACGGCGATGAAGAACGGAAAAACCGGGCTGCCCGCCTCTTATGAAGCCGCGCTTGCCGCTATCAAATCGCACCGCCGCGCCACACTCACCGCCATCGATTCCCTCTACAGCGAAATACAGGCGCTTCGCCAGGAAGAAAACAACCTGCAGGAGCGTGATTCCCGTTTGCGCACTCTTGCTTTGTTCTGCCAGATCATGGGGCTGATCCTGGTTCTGGCGGCCAAGCCAGGCTTCTGATTTCTGTCTCCTGGCAAAGAAAAAAGCCCGGTGGGGAAGGACCACCGGGCTCTAGCGGGAAGAATGAACGGAAGAAACGGAAGAAAATTTATACTTTCATGTTATGTTCCGTTCACGGAAGCTCTGTTATATGTGTTATATTTCTCAATCCTCTTGGGTTATCTGTGCATGCTTGCGTGATGCGCCGCCATGATATTACTGGTATTATGCATGGTGGAATAATTCGCGGAAGAGCCAACATCAGAATGAGTTATATCCCCACCTCCTAACGTGTAGAACCCAAAACCACCGTCATAGTGAAAATTGGTAAACAGCGTTTTCCAGTCGCCACCTTTTTTTCCATGCCCGACCGCCATTTTTTATACCATCTTCCTTCTGCTCACGTACACTATATCAACAAATCCTTAACAAATCCTTAACAAAAACCACATTTTATCGGCTTTTTACAGGCATTTTTGGCGACAGCATTAACTATTAAAAATAACATTATATTACAGTATCTTATTATACGCCTTTCAGATCAATGTCTCTCGCTTTTAGCCCACCATGTATCCAGCCCAAGCGCATAGGGCGGGCGTTTTTCGGGCCTGGCGAATTTATCCCGGTAGAGGATGCGGAAAATCCGGCTGTGGAAATGCGGAATGAGATATTCGCCGGAGAGCAGCACGCGGTCGAGCGCCCGTCCGGCGGTCCTTTGATCTTCATGCGTATTGGCCGAGACCAGCTTTTCCACCAGCGCGTCTACCGCCGGATTTTTGATCCCCGCCAGATTCTTGCTGCCCGGCACGTCGGCCTTGCTGGAATGCCAGTAATCGATCTGCTCGTTGCCCAGCGAATGGGATTGGGCGAAGACATTGACCACCACATCAAAATCAAATTCCTCCAGTCGCTTCACGTATTGCGAGCTATCCACGGTACGGATGCTGCCCTCGATCCCCAGGCGCTTGAGGTTGCGCAGGAACGGCCCCACCACGCGCTCGAAGGTCTGAGAACTGAGCAGGAATTCGATGGCAAGCGTTTCGCCGGTTTTTTCATTCACTCGTTTTCCATCCTTGATGATCCAACCTGCTTGCTTAAGCAATGCGTCGGCCTGGATCATGTTTTCGCGCGCGTACCCGCTTCCGTCCGTTTCCGGCAGTTTATACGGTTCGGTAAATAACTCTGGCGGCACCTGAGCGCGGAAGGGTTCCAACAGCTTCAGCTCCGCCGCAGAGGGCAGGCCCTTGCTCTGAAACTCGGTATTGCCAAAATAACTCACGGTGCGGCGGTATTCGCCGTAGAAAAGGTTTTTGTTCGACCATTCGAAATCGAAAGCAAAACCAATAGCCTTGCGCACACGGCGATCCTCGAATTTGGCGCGCCGCATGTTGAAGACGAAGCCTTGCATCGGCGTCGGCAGTTGATGTTCCAGCGCCGCCTTCTTCACCTTGCCTGCGTTCAGCGCCGGAAAGTCATGATAGGCCGTGGCCCAGACTTTGGAGATATTCTCCTGCCGGAAATCGTATTCCCCGGCCTTGAACGCCTCCACCGCCACCGTGGCATCGCGGTAGTAATCGTACTGGATCACGTCGAAATTATGCCGGCCCTTGACGATAGGTAAATCTTTCGCCCAATAATCGGCGACGCGGCGGTAGCGGATCCATTTACCTGGCTCCAGCGCGTCGATTTTGTAAGGCCCGCTGCCGAGCGGAGGCTCCAGCGTCGATTTGGTAAAGTCGTGCGTGGCATAATAGGCTTTGGAGACAATCGGCAACTGGCCTAGTATCAGCGGCAACTCACGGTTTTTCACATTGGAGAAGGTAAATTTAACCGTACGGTTATCCATAATTTCCACTCCCGATATTTCGCCGTAATAGGAGCGGTAGAACGGGTGGCCTTTCTCCATGATGGCATTGAAGGAAAACGCGACGTCCTCGGCGGTGAGCGGCGAGCCGTCGTGCCAGCGCGCTTCGGGCCTTAAGTAAAACATTACCCAGCTATGATCGTTCGCCAGCGCGATGCGCTCCACCAATACGCCGTACTCGGAAAACGGCTCGTCCTCTGCCTGCTCCATCAACGTGTCGTAGACCATGCCGAGTCCTTCGGCAGCCACGCCTTTCATGATGTGCGGATGGACGCTGTCGAACGTGCCGATCTCGGCGCGGCGAATGGAGCCACCCTTGGGAGCATCCGGGTTTACATAGTCGAAATGCTTGAAATCAGGCCCGTATTTCAACTCGCCCCAGATCGAAAGTCCGTGGCTGCACACGGCGTCCTTCGGGCATTCCGCCGCCCATGCGGGCAGGACGAATAGGAATAGGAGCAATAAACACCGAGCGACGAGCAACGGCCTACGCTTCACCCTTGGCGGCCTTGCCGGGTTTTCCTTTTTTCACGGTTTCGAACACCGAGAGCGCCTGGGCCACCATGCTGCCGGCGTCGTTGGCGCTGGCGGGCAGCAGCAGCGTGGTGCTTTCCTTGGCCAGCTTGGCGAAGGCTTCGACGTACTTCTCGGCGATTTTGAGCGAAACGGCGTCACTGCCGCCTTCCTTGCGGATAGCGTGCGCCACCACCTCGATGCCCTTGGCGGTGGCCTGCGCCACGGCGAAAATCGCCTCGGCCTCGCCCTGCGCACGGTTGACCTGGTCAATCCTGGAGCCTTCGGAAGCGAGCACCACCTCCTGCTTTTCGGCCTCAGCGATGTTCACCTTGGCCTGCCTCTTGCCTTCGGATTCCAGGATTTCGGCGCGTTTCTGGCGCTCGGCCGCCACCTGTAATTCCATCGCCTTGAGCACGGTTTCCGGCGGGTCGATGTCCTTGATCTCGTAACGCATGCACTGGATGCCCCAGGCGCGCGCCGCCTCGTTGATGGATTCCACGATATTGGCGTTCAGCGTGGCGCGTTCCTCGAAAGTGGTATCCATCGTCATTTTGCCGATCTCGGAGCGCATGGTGGTCTGGGCAAGCTGCGTCACCGCGTAATAAGGGTCGGAAACGCCATAGGACGCGGCCACCGGGTCTATGATCTTGACGTAAAGCACGCCGTCGATCCTGAGCGTCACATTATCCTTGGTGATCGCGGTCTGCTGGCGCACGTCGATCGCCTGCTCCTTCAGCGAATGCTTGTAGGCAATGCCGTCGATGAACGGGATCAGGAAATTCAACCCCGGCTCCAGCGTGCGACTGAACTTGCCGAGGCGCTGGATTACCCACGCCTGCTGCTGCGGCA
>CAZXYG010000002.1:35672-37716 GCA_964644885.1 uncultured Rickettsiales bacterium | reverse complement strand
AGATAAAGACGACGGCAATGAGGAAAAGAATCAGGTTTAAAAATACGATAGAATCAATGGGCATTATTTAACTCCTTGCTTTTCTACTCTGTCCATCGGCTTAACAACGAGCGTGCCACCCTGCATATCCACGATGGTGACTTCCTCGAACGGCGCCAGTTCCTTTACTTCAGCATCGTCGATGAGGCGAGCGCGCATGGCGACGCCTGACCATTTTACCGTGCCGGTGCGTCCTTTCAGCAAGCGCGTCGGCCCCACGAAAGCGGTTTGACCCACGAAATCCTGGTATTTCGCCGCGCGTTGCCTTTCCTGAAGTTTTTTGAGCGGCGCCCAAAGCGCCGCCGCCCACACGGTTGTGAAAGCGAGCACGCAGCCAAGTTGCGCGTAAAGATCTTTGTAAATAGCCGAATCAGCAGAAAATAACTTAAACGCCATCAGGCCTGAGAGCGTTAGAGCGCCAAGGCCCACAAACACCAAGCCGATACCGGGAATGACTGTCACTTCAATGATGAGAAACACCGCCCCGACGCACATCCACACCACTTCGGGATAATAGGAGAAATAGCCGTGGAGCGTTTCGAGCATCATCTCCTCTGAAAGGAAGCTTATGGCAGCGGATTATCGCTTAATGAGCGCAGATAGGCAATCAGATTCGCGATATCTTCCGGTTTCTTCAAGCCTGCAAAGGCCATCTTATTGCCGGGAATAGCCTTTTTCGGATTCTTGAGATAAGCGTAGAGTTCCTCGTATGTCCAAGTACCGCCCTTCTCTTGCATGGCCTTGGAATAGGCGAAATCGTTCCAATGCGCCCGTTTGCCGCCTACCACGCCCCAAAGCCTTGGGCCTACGCGGTGCGGACCATCTTTTTCAAAAACATGACAGGATGTGCATTTCTTGGTAACGGCCTGCCCGGCGGCGATATCGGCATTTTTCAGAAGCGCTGCCAGGTCCACCGCCGCCTCTGTATCCGCAATCGCACCTTCACTATCCCCATCATCTTCCTCAACGGCTACGCTATAGCCGCGTTTTTCAGGCTGTTCAGGATGATAGAGAATCTCGGCTAAAAACCCGGCAACCATGGCGACGATACCCGCGATCAAAATCGCGGCTGCAAGTTTATTGAGTTCAAATCCGGACATCTAAACGCTTTTCCGTTCGTCAAGACTGCGATAATATGGGGCGTTTTTACAGTATGTTGCGATATGGCACAAGTACTTAATCATCCCATCATTCTTATCCCCGCGCGCATGGCTTCTACGCGGCTTCCGGGCAAGCCGCTAGCCGACATCGCAGGCAAACCGATGATCGTGCATGTTCTGGAGCGAGCTCAGGCAGCTGATATAGGGCCGGTATATGTCGCCTGCGCCGAGCAGAAGATCGCAAGCGCAGTAGAGAAAGCGGGCGGAAAAGCTATTCTCACCCAACCCAATCACGCCAGCGGCACAGACCGCATCGCCGAAGCGCTCGCCTGCATCGATTCCGGTAAAAAACATGAGGTGGCGATCAATCTTCAGGGCGACCTGCCCACCATCGAACCGCAGGCTCTACGCGATGTGCTTCGGCCCTTGGCAGAAATGAAAACGGATATCGCCACGCTGGTAGCAAAAATCATAGAAGAAGCCGAAAAAACAGATCCTAACGTGGTCAAAGCGGTTATCGCTTTTCCCCGAGGCAAAACCGTGGGAAAGGCGCTTTATTTTACTCGCGCCACCGCACCCCATGGCAATGGGCCGCTATGGCACCATATCGGTATTTATGCCTACCGCAGAGAGGCTCTGGAACGGCTCACCGCCTTGCCGCCCAGCCCACTCGAAAAACGCGAGCGGCTGGAACAGTTGCGCGCGCTTGAAAACGGCATGACCATCGGCGCAGCGGTAAGTCGTTCCATTCCTTTCGGGGTAGATACTCCCGCCGACCTTGAAAAGGCGATTACGCCCAACACCAAATGGGTCATCATCAATTCCCCCAGCAACCCCACGGGCGCGGCCTATACGCGCGAGGAATTAAAAGCCCTTGGCGAAGTGCTGAAAAAGCACGAGCATGT
>CAZXYG010000002.1:34782-35662 GCA_964644885.1 uncultured Rickettsiales bacterium | reverse complement strand
GTAGATACTCCCGCCGACCTTGAAAAGGCGCGTGCACTTCTCTCGCGGAAAGGATAAAAAACATTGCATGGTTGAAAAGATGTTTGCAAAAAATTTTGATATCGTAGGCATTGGCAACGCTATCGTCGACATTCTCGCCTATACAACTCCGGCTTTTCTGGAAAAACACTCTCTTCACCGCGGTGCCATGACTCTTGTGGATGAAAAGCCCGCGCGCAAGCTCTATAAAGATATGGGCGCGGCAACCGAATGCTCCGGCGGCTCGGCGGCGAACACCATGGCGGGTATTGCTAACTTGGGGGGCGCTGCGGTTTTTATCGGGCGTGTCAAGGATGACCAGTTCGGCGATATTTTTCGGCACGATATGCGCGCACTTGGCGTACACTGCCCTACCCTTCCCTCTCGCCACGGTTCCGGCACCGGACGCTGCCTCGTATTCGTGACGCATGAGGAAAATCCACTCGGAGGAGAAGGCAACCGAGTAGAGCGCACGATGGCCACTTATCTCGGCGCCAGCACTGAAATCGACGAGAACGATATCGATACCGAAATCATCGCCGCCGCAAAGGTACTCTACATAGAAGGCTACCTCTGGGATTCGCCTTCCGCCGCCATGGCCATCCAGAAAGCCGTGCGGATCGCGGAAGAGCACGGCGTAAACGTAGCTTTTGCCCTTTCCGACAGCCTGTTGGTGAAACGCCATCGCCATGCTTTTCATGATTTCATTCGCGCACATGTCCAGATTCTGTTCGCCAACGAGCGTGAGATCGAAGCACTGCTCGACGAATCCGATATCCGCCGCATTCTCTATCATGCCTCGAAAATGTGCGAGATCGCCGTTGTCACGCGCAGTGAGAAAGGGTCCTACATTCTGCATGAC
>CAZXYG010000002.1:34447-34772 GCA_964644885.1 uncultured Rickettsiales bacterium | reverse complement strand
GTCCGAATATGTCGCCGAGATCTACGATGTCACCGGCGCTGGCGATCTCTACGCCGCCGGATTCCTCTATGGTTACGTGCAAGGTTTTCCACCGGAAAAATGTGGAAAGCTCGGCAGCTTGTGCGCGGCGGAAGTCATCCAGTTCCTCGGCGGACGACCGATCACGGATTTATCGAAGCTGATTGAAAAAGTGTAAAGCTTAGAGTTGAGTGATGGCAATCGGGAATCGGGCGCGAAAAAATGAAAAAACCGCTCGTACAGAAACTCTAAATTCTTTCTCTCTCTACGCCCATCCCCGCATCTTGGCTATTGCAGTGCTTGGCTT
>CAZXYG010000002.1:32667-34437 GCA_964644885.1 uncultured Rickettsiales bacterium | reverse complement strand
CGCTGGGATGGCTCCCCAGCGCCGCCTCTTCATGACGGCCATGATGGCCCTGGTTGTCGCCATGCTCTCGGCCACGCAGGATATCATCATTGACGCCTATCGCGTGGAGATATTGGAGGAAAAACAGCAGGGCGCAGGAGCAGCAGCCATTGTGCTTGGCTATCGCATCGGCATATTGGCTTCCGGCGCGGGTGCTTTGTTGCTTGCCGAATTCACGGGTTGGTTTGTGACCTACGGTTGCATGGCGTTACTCCTGTTGCCCGGCATGGCAGCGGGGCTGCTTGCAGGCGAGCCTGCCTCCATAAAACCCATGGCACGCAAAAATCAACACGCATGGCTGCGCCGCTCCGTCATATCTCCGTTCACGGATTTCGCACGGCATCCAGGTTGGGTAACAATCTTGCTGTTCGTGATATTCTATAAACTTGGCGATGCTTTCGCTGGTGTCATGACCAACCCCTTCCTCGTTGATATCGGTTTCAGCAAGAAAGAAATCGCCGTTATCGTCAAAACCTGGGGCTTGGCCGCGACATTGATCGGCGCATTCCTGGGCGGCAGCTTGGTGCATCGCATCGGCATCCTGCGCAGCTTGTGGCTGGGCGGGCTGCTTCAGATGGCCTCCAATCTTATGTTCGTTTGGCAAGCTTATGCAGGCCACGATCCGCTGGCGTTGGCCGCCGTCATCACTATGGAGAACCTTTCAGGCGGTCTGGGAACCGCCGCGTTCGTCGCCTATATCAGCATTCTGTGCCAGCGCGAGTATACCGCCACGCAATACGCTTTGTTAAGCGCACTGGCCGCCGCTGGCCGCACATGGCTTTCCGCCGCTTCCGGCGGATTTGCCGAAACCATGGGGTGGGCGCCATTCTTTCTGTTTTCCACCGCTCTGGCCCTGCCTGGTCTTTTACTCCTTCTTCGTCTCAAGCGGCAGCTACACTGAAAATGTTTCTCTTTTGCATCAATCTATGTTAAATCCGCGCCGGCATGGCTCTTAAGAAGAAGCACAAGCTGCTGCCCGTTGTAGGCTGGCAAGAATGGGTGGCTCTGCCGGATTTTGGCCTGCCCGCAGTCAAGGCTAAGATTGATACTGGTGCGCGCACGTCGTCGCTGCACGCCTATAATATTCTTTTCTTTGAGAGAAAAGGGAAGCGTTATGTGCGGTTCGACGTGTATCCACTCCAACGCAGCGAGCGGGTGATCCGTACATGCGAAGCTCCGCTTAAAGAGCATCGCCATGTGCGCAGTTCAAGCGGGGACCGGCAGCACCGCCCCGTGATCGTAACGCTGCTCACGTTGGGTGGAGAGACATGGGAAATCGAACTGAATCTCACTAACCGAGACAGTATGGGTTTCCGTATGCTGCTAGGAAGGCAGACGCTGAAACGCAGACGCGTGGTGGATCCGGGGCGGCGTTTTAGGGAAGGAAAAATGACTCCGGAGCAGGCATTAAACCTTTATCAGGCATAGCATTTATGAACAAAACCCATTTGACTATCGGCATCCTATCCCGCAACGCCGCGCTCTATTCGTCGCGCCGGCTTAGGGAAGCCGCGGAATTGCGTGGCCATTCGGTGCGCGTAATTGATCCGCTTAAATGCTATATGAACATCACCTCCAACAATCCGGAGGTGCATTACCGAAAGGAAATCCTCGACGGATTCGACGCCGTCATACCGCGTATTGGCGCCTCGGTAACCTTTTATGGAGCCGCCGTGCTGCGGCAGTTTGAAATGGCAGGTGTTTATGCGCTCAACGGATCATTGGCCATCG
>CAZXYG010000002.1:30976-32657 GCA_964644885.1 uncultured Rickettsiales bacterium | reverse complement strand
TCGGCATGCCGGTAACGGCCTTTGCCCACTCGTCAAGCAACACAGGTGATTTGATTCAGATCGTCGGCGGCTCGCCGCTCGTCATCAAATTGCTTGAAGGCACACAGGGCAAAGGCGTAATCCTGGCTGAAACCCGCAAGGCGGCGGAAAGCGTAATCGAGGCTTTCCGGGGATTGAACGCCTTTTTTTTGGTGCAGGAATTCATTAAAGAATCACGCGGTTCAGACATACGTTGCTTCATCATCGGCGATAAAGTCGTGGCTGCCATGATGCGCAAGGCCCAAGGCGGAGAGTTTCGAGCCAATCTGCACCGTGGCGGCACGGCCGAATTAATAAAATTGAGGCCCGAAGAACGCAAGACCGCGCTTGAAGCAGCGCGAGCCATGGGGCTTCGCGTAGCCGGCGTGGATATCATTCGTTCCAATCGCGGGCCGCTGGTATTGGAAGTCAATTCCTCCCCGGGACTGAACGGCATTGAGGAAGCAACCGGCAAGGATATTGCCGGAATGATCATCGATTACATCGAGAAAGGCATCGCTTCAGGCCAACGCAGCTACACTAATCAGGGCTAAAATGCTTTTGTGGTGGATAATGCTCTGAAGTCCCCCGCCACATATTATTAACCGTTAGGTTAACAATTATGCAGATAGGCAGATATTTGCAGCGGCGGCCTCAAACGAACGAGCAAGGTGCGGATCGCCGAAATTAATCATGGCATCGTTATCTTCGCTTAACGCCGTCGATTCACCACGCGCACCCTCATCCTCTCCGTGCGTTCCCGGATGTTCCGAAGTTCTTTTGTCCACTTCTTCCCACGCCTCGCGCATCATGCGCAGATGCTTCACTACCTGGTCGCAGGCTATTGGATCGGGCTTGGAATGGAGAGACATCAGCCGCATGTCCATGCCGGCGTAATAATCATAGAGCGTTTTGGCAAGCTGGCCGCCTTTTTCGAAATCCAAACTTGCCTGCAGGCCAGTGATGATAGCGGAAACGCGCTCAAGCGCGTTATACCGTGTTTCTATATCGTTGTTTAGTATTGCCTGTTTCGCCTGCTGTATGAAACGGATTGCGCCATCGTAAAGCATCACCACCTGGCGGGTTTTTCTGACCGTCTGGGCAGCTGAAGTATAGGCTGATAGTTTATTGTTATGTTCCATAGTACCCCTAACTACATGTCGTTAATTGTTTCCGAATATGGACTGCGCCTGCACATCCAAGAAATTCAACAAGAGATTCACCCGTGAAATGGCTTCCTCCAGCGCCGAGAAAATACTGATCTGCTGCTCCCGATATCGTTCGATTTGCTCATCGATGCGATCAATCTGCTCTTGCAGCCGTTCTGCTTCGTCGCTTAAACCCTCCACCGCGTTATCCAGCGTGCCGCTATCTTCCAGAAATGCATCCAGTAGGTTGAAGAATCGATCGCCTATGCCTTGCGTGGCATTCACGGTAATCACATCGGTGCCGTCGCCGGTATAGAGCAACTCGATGCCTTCCAGATCCGTGTCCTCCTGGCCAGTGAATTTGTAGATGCCGTTGCCTTGATTTTCAAAATCCATGTTGAACAGGAACGTGTTGTCGCTGTCCAGGATACGCACTTCGTTGCCAGCGGCGCGGGAGGTGTCCACGTCCACCTTGAAGCCGGTGAGATCGAGGGTATTACTGCTCTTATAAAGAG
>CAZXYG010000002.1:17847-30966 GCA_964644885.1 uncultured Rickettsiales bacterium | reverse complement strand
TAAAGAGAAAGAACATCGCTGCTCGTTTGGAACTGAAACTCAAAGATTTCACGCACGTCGTCAAAATTATTGGCAAGATAATCCGCAAGCTCTGCCGGATCAAACGTCAGGATGTTTTTCGTTTCGGGTGTTTCGTCGTCACCGGCGAAATTCGTAAGCGTGATGCCGATCGAGAAAAGGCTGTCAAGATCGGCGTTGCTTGCTCCGGCCACCACGCGGCTGATTTCGCTGGCGAACTGCGTTACCAGCGTGGAAAGCGTCGTGTTGCCACCAAGCTTGGAATCCTCGCGGAAGGTGCCATCCTCCTCGCGCAGCAGATGTTGATCGGCAAATACGCGGAAATTATTGTAGGCGTTGATGAAGTTCTCAATGCCGGAACTCACGGTTTCCGCATCGTGGACGACCTCGACGGTGATCACTTCCTCACCGCCCAATCCGTAATTAGCCGTTTCGCTACGTAAGGTGAAGGTCAGGCCGCCGATGACATCGTCGATAGTGTTGGTGGAGCGGGTCAGCGCCACGCCGTCCACTTTGAACGCCGCGTCTTCCGCCGCCTGGACGGTATTAAAAGTCACATCGCCGGTAACATCCTCGTCGTCCACGATCACGAAGGCATTTTCGGTGCCTTCGATCGTCGATTGCAGCGTGAGACGGAAATCTGTGTCGCTCACTTGGAGAATGCTAGCAGCGACGTTGCTATCGCTGCTTATCGCGTTGATGGCAGCAGCGATATCCACTAGAGAATCGCCTTCATTTATCGTCACCTGGTTCAACGCGCGCGTACCAAAGGCGTAATCAAGAGCGGCTTCCAGATTATCCGCCGCTCCGGCGCTCGACATATTGACCGTCACCCCGGCATCGTTGAAATTGATGCGGAGATTATTGTTGCTGGTGGCGCTGGTAAGCACCAAATTAGAATTATATGAATCAGCAAGTCCCGTGGCTTGATATGTCTCGCCGTTGATAATCACGGAGATGGTATTGTTGTTAACGCCGATATGGTTGACCGTGAATCCGCCCATCTCGCCATGCGTGCCGTCCGTGATGTTATAATCGTCGCTGCGCAGGCGGACGTGATTGGCGGTCAGCCCATCGATCGGCGCTGTAATCTCGCTGTCGTCGAAATTGCCAAGCTTGCGGCTCTGAAGGATAGTTTGAGTGGAAAGCGCACTCTGCACGTCGGTGACGAATTGTGAGGCATTCGCCGGAGTATCAGCGATCACGTAATCCGAAACACCCGTGGTAATCTTGAACGACGTGCCGGTGGTGCTGTTGGTGAAAGTGATTTCCGTGCCCGCGGCGATAGCGTTGCTGCCCCCGCCACCCGCCGTGCTGAGGATATTTGAGACATAGCTGCGGCCGTTATGGTTCATGGTTATCACCATCGTATCCGTGCCGGAGTCGTAAGCGTGCGTAAAGCTCATGAGCGTTCCTTCCAGCCTGGTATCAGCGCTGGCGTTGTCATCGGCGAAAGTATGTGCGCCCGCAGAGGTAATTACGGTACCGCCGACCGTACCCGCAGTAACATAATCGCTGGCGGTCAGCGTGAATCCGCTTGCCGTGGTGACAGCCACCTCAGTGGCTACCGGCGCGCCGAATGCAAAAACACCGGCGGAAAACATGTTTGGCGTATTACCTGCTGCCGCCTCGGTGACGCTCGCGGTCTTGCTGGTGAAGGCGTTCGTGCGCAGCGTTTTGGCTTCGGCCAGATTGCCTATAGCGATGCTGTATTCACCCAGATCCGCGCCGGCGGCGGCAGATATCGAGAGTAAATTGGCGATGGTGCTGCTGCTGTTAATCGAAAGGTTGGCCGTGCGGTATTCGAATATATTGCTGGCGGCGTTGCTGATGCCGGGCGGCTTACGAAGATAATCACTTGTCGTCTTCAGCGTTTCCAGGAGCGTCCGCAACTCGCCGAACGCTGTGACTTTATCGGAATTGAGCGTAAGTTCATCTTCGAACGCTACGGCAGGCGCTCGCTTGGCCTCAACCAGACTGTTGATCAGTTCGGCGGAATCGAAGCCGGAGGTAATGCCGCTGACAATTTGCTTGTCGCCAACGCCGATAATTCTGCTTAAGTCGATGCCCGCCATAAGCCCTTCCGTCCTGTTCCCGTTTCTTTAGGGCACACCACGCCCTTCCATCGCCACACTACACGCTGCGGCGATTACTTCTTATCGTTTGCCCGTGCGCTAGACCAATGTCCTAAGTAGCGTCGTCGCGCTATCCAGCGCCAGCCGTTCCAGCATCTCCGCTTCCGGTATCTGAATCGTCTTCCCCGTGTTGATATCGCGCACGATGGTGACGTACCGTCCCGTTTCCTTATCCTTGAAGATGACAAAACGCTCATTGCTGGGCGGAAACATTCTCGTCGCGGCTTTTTTGACCGCTTCGAAACGCACATCCTCCAGCTTCTCCACGCTCACGTCATCTTCTGGTACAGCAGGCGACTCTGATGTCGCCTCGCTGTGCGGAAACAATACCGGATCCGCAGCCCGCCGCACGGGGAAAGCTCCCCCGGAAGCGCCTAAATTGACTGTCAGACCATCCATAATAACCTCCAAATAAACCTACATGGTTTCTTATTTTGAACCGGGAGGCGGAAACCCGCCTCCCGGTCCTCGCATTACCTACCGCCCTTAGCCGATGAGCTTGAGCAGGTTCTGCGGCAGCTGGTTGGCTTGCGCCAGCACCGAGATACTCGCTTGGAGCCTGACCTGCGCCGTGGCGAATGCGGTCGATTCGCTGGCGATGTCAGTATCCAAGAACTGAGAACGAGCCGCTTCCGTGTTCTCGATGGCTGTCTGAACCACCTTACCTGCGAAGTCGAACCGCGAGGTCAATGCACCCACCGTAGCACGTAGTGAAGTGACCGTGGTGATCGCTTGGTCCAAAACCTCGTTGGCAAGCTGGGCATTGGTTGACGTATCCACAGAGATCGTCTGCACCACGCCATCGTCATCCACGTAGATGGTGCTGGTCGCAGCGCTGTTGAGCGTCAGGCTGATGGTATCCGTCACATCCACGCCGACCTGGAAGTCCAGGCCGCCGGTTGTGCCAACGCCGAACAGCGTATTGAGCGCATCTTCCAGTAATTGGGCGCTGGCATCGGTATCGACACCGACGCTGGTCGAGAGCAGGTTGGTAAAGTCAAGCTGGAACCGCTCATTGCTATCCGACACGTTGGTGAGCGTCACGTTGCCAATCGCCTTGATGTTGGTCGTGTTGGAGTTAAACGCGCCCGCGGCGGTCTGGAACGTCTCGCCACCAATGGTGACGGCGATCTGGCCGTCCGTGGTAGCGGTTTCAGCCGTGACTCGGAACGCCGTAACAGCCGGACCCGTATCATCCGCCGTATTGAAGTGCTGCGAACGAAGTTCGAAGTCCGTATTGGCCAGACCTTCCAGGATCGTGTTCGCGAACGCCGTAGCCGGCAAGCCGGTAGTGGCACTGCTCGAAAACTCTCTCTGCTGGTAGAAGGTAATGGTCGCCAAATCGGCCTCGATGCCCGCCGCGATCGTATCGATGTTGGCCTGGCTTTCCGACACGGTGGTTTGGTTCGCCAGTTCAACCGTGATGCGCGCGCCGGTATCGGCGTTATTGAACTCCACGGTGGTGGAAGCGCCGCTGATATCCTCAGCCGCCGTCACATAGGTCTGGCCGTTTATGGTCAGATAGAATGTGGCACTGTTGGTGGCCGTGTATAGACCCTGCACTTCGATTTCCGTTCCCGCACCGATCAGGCTTGGATCAACGCCGGTCGTCACCGTAATGGCGGTGGCGGTCAGGTATGTAGTGCCCTGCGTGCCAGCCACGAGGAAGTCGCCCGTTGCATCCGGATCGCTGTACGTAATGCTGGAGTTCGAGGCCACACTGCCGTCAAGCAGCGCAATGCCGTTGAACTGCGTACTCGTCACGATACGGTCGATTTCAAGCGTGAGGTTAGAAAACTCCTGGTTAAGGAACGCGCGTTCGTTATTGGAAAGCGTACCGGAGTTCGCCTGCACCGCCAGTGCTTTCTGACGTTGCAGAATGTCGCCGATATTCTGCAAACCACCGTCTGCGAGCTGGAGCAGCGCTTTCGCCTGGGCAGTGCTTTTAAACACCGTCTTGAGCGCGTTTACGTCTGACTGAAGCACCGTACCGATAGCAAGGCCGGACACGTCATCCGCCGCGCTGACGATCGCGTTACCACTTGAGAGCCTTGCGATGGATGCTTCCGAAGCTATGCTTGCTCGGTTGAGGTTAGACTGCGCGATGAGCGCAGCGCTATTAGAAATGATACCTACCATGGTCTTTACTCCTACTTGGATTGTTGTTGTAACCGTGGCGTACATGCCACACCGGACTATCTGCCCAGTTCCACAAGGATAACACAGCGAAACAAGCAGGTCAACATCTCGCAATGACCGGAGAACAGCCAAAAATGATAGGTAAAATGCAGTTTAAATGCTGATTAAATTTTTTATTCCGTAGCAGCTAAACGCGCTCGGAGCGGGACGATATGAAGCGCGTAACGCCGCCATTTCCCTGCCTCTTCATCGTGCAAAGCCTTACCTGCATTTAGGCAGGACACGTCCGCATCCAGAGAGAGAAACGCCAACGCCCGCGCTACCTCTCTGTGCGGCTCCGCCACGAGATCTTCGTAGATAATCTCGCATAACGGCACGGGCAGCACCCGCTTCCAATGCGCCATCAGCCGTGCATAATCGAGATAATATGACGCCAGATCGTCAAGATCGCAAGCGTGGCCGCTGCCGCGGGAAAAATAATGAAAATAGTTGAGCAGGCAGGTATCAAGAGGAGCGCGAATGCAATGCATGATCCGTGCCTCCGGAAACAGCAGCGCGATAAGTCCTAGATGCAGGAAGTTATAAGGGAGCGTATCCGTAACGTAACACGCCGGAATCGCTCCGCCTTGCCACTGTTGCTGCACATAACCGTCGGCAAAAGCATCTATTGCGTCGCTTTCGGCATGAAGTGTTGCTTCTGGGTAACAGTTTTTTCCTCCATTCAACGTGATCGCCTCCGCAATACGGCGAATGAGAAGTTTTTCCCCACCGCACGCCACCGCAGGATGCACCGCCATGATCCGCTCCATCAGAGTTTTACCTGTGCGCGGCATGCCAACAATAAAGAGCGGGTGCGCATCCGCGTTTCCCCACTCTTTTCGTTCTTTGAAAAACTCCGGGGTGAATGTAGCGATGATACGATTCACATAATTCCTGTGCTGTGCGGCGTCGAATAAAACCGTATTTTTCTGCAACATATTGGCTTTCTGAAAATGATTGAAGGCCGCATCGCATTCGCCGCAATCGTCATGGATTTTTCCCAGCGCGTAATGCAGGTGCGCGGCATCCGCATCCGGCAGGCCCGACATATCAAGCAACGCTCTTACATGCCTTGCATCTTCTTCATTCACCGAAGTAAAGCGGTGACATGCCGTCAACTGCCTCCATGCCGCCGCTAGTTTTGGATCGTAATGCAATGCCCGTCGAAATGCCGCGCCAGCTTCTCTTTCACGGTTTTGCTGGAATAACACAACGCCCAAATTATTCCAGGTCTGCGGTAAATTCTCAGCACGTTTCAAAATAGAACGAAAAATGCCTTCCGCTTCTTCAAGGCGGCCCTGTTCCTGCACGGCAAGCCCTAAATTGTTCCACGCTTGCGGATATTCCGCTTTAAGCGCCGTAGCTTTGCGATAGGCTTCCTCGGCCTTGTCGTAGCCCTGCCGCGACATCAGAAGATTACCATAATTATAATGGAATTCCGGCTGCTCCGGACGAAGCGCGCGTGCCTTATCAAAGGCGCGCCCCGCTTCTTCCGGCTGATTCATGACCTGGAGAAGATTGCCAAGATTATTCCATGCATCGGCATGATCGGGCTTGAGCTTGAGCAGCATACGGTACTGATGCACTCCTTCTTCCCGCCTTCCGGTTTGCGCAAGCGCCATGGCAAGATGGAACTGTGCGTCTATCTGACCCGGCACAGCATGCAAAATCTGCCGGTAAGTCTGTTCCGCTTGTATCACATTGCCCTGCTGATGTTGTGCAACGGCAAAAGCAAGTGCGCGATTGAGAATGTCTTTTGGGCTTTTGCCTGTGGCGGATGGCGAAGTCATGATGCAAGACCTTTTAAATACCACTATAGTCGGCGCATTATGAACCGCAAGCAACGCCGCGCACAGGCAAAAAAAAGTGTACCGGCACAGAGCATAAACCTTTTCGCAGCAGCGCTGCAATGCCATAAATCCGGTAATTTGAAAGAAGCAGCAGCGCTCTACGCACAGATTTTGCAGTCCAATCCACGGCACGTGAAAAGCCTATGCAACCTCGGCGCCATTTTTCTTGATATCGGAAACGCCGCCGGAGCCATTCCGCTCTATCGCCACGCTATCGCAATGGAACCGAACAACCCGGGATTCTTTTATAATCTTGGCGCGGCGCTTGCGGCAACAGGCAAGAAGAAGGAAGCGCTATCCGCTTATGAAAGCGCTATTGCCATACAATCAGATTACGCCGAAGCGTGGAACAATCTGGGCGGTATCCACAAGGAAGACAATAACCTTGAGAAAGCGGAGCAGGCTTTCCGCAAAGCATTGCATATTCGTCCCGATTACCGAGAAGCTTACTGCAATCTATGCCGTATCTTTCTGCACCAGGATCGCCACGAGGAAGCGCGTGCGCTTACAAGCTCCATGCTTACCCATTACCCTAACGATGCGTTGCTTCTACTCAAGCATCTTTCCATTCAGCCCATGATGCCAGAAAGCGCGGTAGCGCTGAAAGCAGCAAGGCGAAAATTAGAGGACGAATTAAACACCGCTGCGCCGGTAGCGCTGGACAAACACATAGACGAACTGCTTGCGATTGCCGCTGAGCCTTCGTTCTATTTGAATTATCAGGGCCGTAACAATCTGGAAATCCGCAGGCGCTATGCAACCTTGTTCCATACCCCGCACCTAGCGCCCAACGCCGCCCATACCCCCCCCTTCCGCGCCGGCATACTCATCACCGACCGGCATGAGGGCATCTTCCTTAAAATCATGGGAGGAATTATTAACCGGTGGGTTAATAATCATGTAAATCTGACGATAATATGCTCTCCATCTAGCAAGATTTATCTATCTAGAGTCCTGTGCAATCCTCTTATTTCCTTCCTCGAAATCCCCACGCATCATTTCCGCGCCACGCTTCAAACAATACGTCAATCGTCGTTCAATCTGCTATTTTACTGGGAAGTTGGATCGGATCCGCTCAATTATTTTCTGCCGTTCTTCCGGCCTGCGCCTATCCAATGCACCGCCTGGGGCACAGCAGATACCACAGGCATTCCCGCGATGGATTATTTCATTTCCAGCCGCCTCCAAGAACCGGAAGATGCGCAACGGCTTTATAGCGAGAAACTCGTATTATTCGATCATATTCCCTGCTGGTTCGAACGCCCTGATACCGCAAAGGGAATAAAAAGCCGCGCCGATTTCAATTTTAGCAATACTGATCATCTCTATATCGTCCTGCAAAATCCGTTTAAAATACATCCAGAGTTCGATGCCCTTCTTGCCGACATTTTGCGTCAAGACCAGGCGGGAAAAATCGTTCTGGTGCATGATATTCACTCACAGCCGGGCGAGAATTTGCACCAGCGCATCAGGCGTTTCTTTCCGGATGTAGCGAACCGCATCGTCATGCTGCCGCGCCAGGATGAGGACGGTTATTTCAGCCTTCTCAAAATGGCTGACGTCTTGCTTGACCCCCTTTATTTCGGCGGCGGCGCAACGACATTTGAAGCGCTTGCTTTCGGCACGCCTATTGTCACTTGGCCGGGCACGCATCTGCGCGGGCGCTCTACGCTCGCTTGCTACAAGGCGATGGGATGCGCGGCGCTGGTAGCAGGCAGCGCGGAAGAATACGTTTCGAAAGCCGTGCGCCTGGGAACGGATACCACGCACCGCGAACAAATAAAGCAAGCAATCCTGGCAAAAAATGATTGTCTCTATGCTAATGCCGCCATAATGAGAGAGTTTGAGAATTTTTTTCTGACAATTCTGAAAGGAAGAAACAATGACACAGAAAGCAGCACAACAGGCGCATAATCATATATCGCACAAGGCTTACCACCCGCCGCGCAATCTGCGCCCGCTGAATTATGAGGAGCAGTATATCGTGGATCGTTTTCACGATCTTTATTATTCGCTATGGCTGCAGCGCATGGATGCGGCAGGGCGTGTCATCGAGGGCAGAGGCACCATTGACGGATCGTGGCTGGGGCATCGGGTGCTGAAATGCCCGGCGGATCTGATGATGTATCAAGAGATACTATTCGATACACAACCGGATATAATCATCGAAACAGGCACATTTTCCGGCGGTAGCGCGCTATTCATGGCTTCGGTGTGCGAGATGATGGGCAAAGGCCGCATTATCACCGTTGATATCAACGCTCATCCCGGCCTGCCGGCGCATGAGCGCATCACGTACCTCAATGGCTCCAGCATCACTCCGGAATTGATCGCGACACTACAAACCGAAATTAAAGACAAGAAAACGATGGTGATCCTGGATTCCGATCACCGTAAAGCGCACGTGCTCGAAGAACTTAAGCTTTACCACTCGTTCGTTTCACCCGGCTGTTACCTGATTGTGGAAGATACGAATGTCAACGGCCATCCCACTCTGCCGCAGCACGGCCCAGGCCCAATGGAAGCAGTGGATGAATTCCTGGTTGGGCGCAGCGATTTCGTGATCGATCGCGACCGCGAGCGCTACGTTATTACCCTAAACCCGCGCGGTTATTTAAGGAAGACGGCGTAACCGCCGCTTTACTTCCTCCCATTCATTCTTGATAACATTGAAAACAGAATTTCGATTTTCCAGCGTATAGACATATGGCATGTCGGTATATTCCGCCATGATGCCGTCCCAGTTTTTTTCAAGCGCATCGGATGAGGAATCGAGACGCCTTACTACGCCGAGGCCGGTAGGCTGCGCGGGAATGACGAAGATATCGAGATCGGGACGGTATTTTTTTAGACACACGATCACTTTCCACGGATCGCCGCTCCAGAACTGGCTCTTGCGTGTAGGCGCAGCGGTAAACGCATTAAGCGGCAAGCAATCGTGAATAAGCACTACCGTACGCGGCTCCGCCAGTTTTTCGACGTTCATGAAATCGCGCAGCGTCTGCTGAAATTGATGCAACCCATCTAGAAACGCAAGACTCACTGTAGATTTTCCAGTCACTTTTGCAAAAGAATGCGAAGCGAAGAAAATGTCGCTGGTAAGGGGAAAAACTTGCGTCTGGGCAGTAAATGTACTCTGTATCTTGGGTTCAGGGTCCACGCCTACGGCAATCGTTGGCGGTTGTGCCAGTGCCAGCGTTTTTCCCGTTTCGACGCCAATCTCCAGGTACGTTTCAGGCTTGAGCCACTGGTGGAGTTTTTTCAGGTGCGCACTATAGGTATCGCCAGGCAACGTAAGATGCGAATAGAGCAAGCAGGTCTCAAAATGGCCTGGCTCCACCTGCAGAATCCTCTGACACATTTCAAAGGCTAGGGTGCGATTTCCTTGCTTCAGCTGCTGGAAAGCAAGAGAAAAGGCTTGGGCAGCAGTTAATGTCTGCGTGGTCATACAAAGCATTCCTTCAGTGCCTCAGCCACCACAGGCGGAGTAAGATGATAGGAATCGATATGGCATGACCCGTCTGCAAAACCGGATGGCGTTACCGTCTTCCGGTACACGTCCACAAATCCTGCTGCATGCGTCCGAGCCTCCCTTTCCAAGCATGCGTTAAAATGCCTTACGATAAACGCCAGCGTTTCCCGATCCTGCGCCGTCATATCCGAAACATCTTTGGCTATAGCGGGCACGCCGCAGAAAAATACGATAAGATTTTTTCGCGCCGCATGCGCCATGACATAGTCTACATAATGCTTTACGAGCACGGCAACCGATTGTTCTAGAGCTATCCCAGGATGTTTTTTATAATGCGTTAAAATGCCTTCGTCGCGCCGGCAATCAATTTCGCCATAACAGACACATATCTCACTGTTATCAGGTACAGCTTTCAGCGCAATATTGAATAGTTCCTTGTAGCGGTTATCCCTTTCTTTCGCTAAATGCCATGCTTTCACTCCGGAAGTAAGGTAAGGCATGCAGCGCCGCGCTTTTACTACCATGTGCGCCGGAGAAAGACAGTGACTCTCGCCCAAAACATATAAAATCGTGTTGATATTGCCTGTGTATAATTCCGGGCGCTTGACTCGGCAATCCAGTAGCTTCAGCAGGTAAGAATAATAGATTTTCAGCACATGTGCATTGGGAAATGTTTCAGGAGCCGCCTTGATGGGTTCCGCTCCGGCTCGATGCAGGCCTGCATCATGCATCGTAGCGCGCAGATAATGAACAAGGCAGGCCTGCACGTGCAAGCCGCTGCGTTCCTTCGGAGAAAACATCCCTTCCCGTTCCAGCGCGGCGATATATTCAAGCATTTCATCATAGCGTCGTAGCGCGAACAACGCACCTGTCAGGTTATAACTTGCCGTTAAGTGATGCGAATCACCCGGAGGCACTCTCCGGTACCAGCGTAATGCGTCTTCGTACTTTCCAACATCACTTAACGCAGCCCCCATGTTAATCAGCACTGCCACCGCGCCACGTTGCACTTTGTGCGCTCTTTCGTAGTATTCAACCGCCTGGTGTATTTTCTCTGTCTTTCTATATAAATCACCCAAATGCAGCAGAGCAAGCCAGTAACAAGAATTACTTTCCACCGCCCGCAGGAAATGCCGTTCTGCTTCTTCGTAATGTTCCTGTTTCATGGCAGTCAGTCCCAGCCCGTCTAGCGCGGCCGTATGAGCCGGATCAAGCGCAAGCGCCTGATGGTAACAAATAGCCGCCTTGTCGGGTTGGTTCAAATGGTAGAGCGCCGTGCCTATATTGGCGATGACCTCGGCGTTCGCAGGCAAGCGCTTGTGCGCTTCATGGAAAAAAGCGAGCGCGGCATCGAACCGCTGCTGGCGCATCGCAAGCGCTCCCATACCATTAAGAGCCTGTATGTGACCAGGATCGCGGATCAGTACATCCCGATAAAGCGCCTCCGCTTCTATCACTCTATCGGACGCGAAGAAACGCGCGGCTTTCTCTAGTGATCGCACTGTATTTTCCTTCATGATGCCGCCACATGAATATGGTCGGGAGAAAGTCCTTTGCGGTGCCGGGCAACCGCCATGCACAATCCTTTTTCAAATGCGTTTACGTGCCGCCGCGCATCCAGCAAAGGGGTAGTAGCCAGGCGTTCTTTCACCCGCTGTTTCAGCATTCTGATGCTTGCCTTGTCTCCTGCGTAGGAAAGCACAAGACGCCGATATTCGGGAAAATTGCGCGCCACCAAATCGTCAAGCCCTGCCGCATGCAGAATGCTTGCCGTTAGCCGGGAAGCAATGGTATTGCCATAGAACGTAAGCACCGGAACGCCCGCGCATAAAGCCTCGACCGCCATCTGACGCGAGGAAAAAGTGCTATCGAGAAATAAATCGGCATGCGCGAGTAACGTCCTATGCGACTCGTAAGAACGCTCTCGGCTGAAAACAAGGCGCTCCGGGCTGATCTCGCGTATACGCGCCTCATGGCGGAGATTTTCCTCCACCACCTCCGAAGCGCCGTAAAGCCAAAGCACCGTATCCGGCAATTCGGAAAGCAACCCAAGCCACATCCCGAACAGCTTCGGCTCCATCACAAACGGCTTGACGAAACAACACAGAACCGTGCTCTTTTCAGATACGCCACATTCCGCCCGCGCGGGAACGGATTCCGACAGATCGGCAGTGGAAACCCCCATGAAACAGCTATGGGGCAACACCATTTGTTTCTCCGAGAAAAACGCTTCCTGGCCTTGCGGCGCTATCACCCGGTCAGTGACAAGGTAATCCATGAAAGCGCCGCCCGAAGTGCCGGCGAAATCCGTATAACGGACCTGAATAGGCGCCGGACGGATGGCAAAAATCTCCGGCCTGCTGCCTGCAAAATAACCGGAAAGATCGATCAGTATATCAATATGGTCTTCATAGATAATTCTAGCGCCCTGTGCTGGAGGAAGCGCGCCAATATCGGTATAATGATCGGCCTGCGCACGAAATATTTCCAGCAACGGGTCACTGCGTTTTTTGGGTGCGGTATTATAAATATAAATCTCAAATATAGCGCGGTCATGATGCGCAAGAAGCCCACGCATGCGCGCCCCCGTAGCCCAACCGTGAAAGTGCGAAGAAACATAGCCTAACCGCATTTTCTCCTTAAGCGGTCGGATAAAGGAAAATCCCGATTTTTCACCTAGAATTCGATACGTCTGCAACTGGGTAACGACATAATTGCGCGCAACTTCCAGCGCCATCTCCGGGTTAGTGCATACAAACAGCGCATGCGCGGGACTCAAAGAACACGGCGCACCCCGCATAAGCTGTTCGCGCGTCACCTGTTCAAGCCGGGCAAGCACACGCTCATATTGCTCCCACAAACACAGATTACGAGCATTCTGAATCATGTGATCAAGGAGCGTTCCATCTTGCGTGGCATAATTCATGCCTTTTAGATAGACATCGAACGCCTCGGGCAAAACATGGCTGCGCCGCAGCACTTCGCCGAGATTATCCCGCGCCGCAAGATAATAAGGCTTAAGAACAAGCGCGGCCCTATAACACGCCGCCGCTTTATCCAACTGGCCGCGCGCAGCCATGACATGACCAAGATGCGCATGATAAACGGCACGTTCAGGATCGAGCGTCATGGCACGATGAATATATTTTTCGGCAGCATCGTAATCTCCCTGCCGGTAAGCAATCATGCCCACAAGATCCGTAACATCTGCGTTATCCGGCTGCTTTTTAAGAATAGCCATATAAAAGCGCTTTGCCGGCTCCAGATTACCCTGCTGATGCTGAAGCAACGCGGCCACCATCGGATTGTCCGGCGCCTCATCTTTTTTTTCCGGCTGAACCTGCGCCGGAGAAGATCTGATCCATCGCCGCAATAGGGAGAAAGAAAAATTCACGGTAGATCTCCTACCAAAGCGCGCAGTCTGGCGGCACGCCCCCATCCCGCCTGCCGGTACAGGCGCATGGAA
>CAZXYG010000002.1:10561-17837 GCA_964644885.1 uncultured Rickettsiales bacterium | reverse complement strand
CGCATGGAAAGCTCGGGATCGGCAAGATGGTCGAGAAAACGCGAAATGCTTTGTACGATGCGGACCACCGTGGCGCTATCCGACGGATCTCCATTTTCCGCCACATGGCACATCAATGCCAACCGCACGAAAGCAAAACGCACGGAAAGAATGATCATGCGCTCCTCAAGCGTGGAGCCGAAGCCGACAAAAGGAAATGCCGTTATAACAATCTGGGCCTGCAGCCAGCGCCGCAATATAGGCGAAAGCAAGGCGCCGGCGCTCCCGCGCCAGAGCATCTCTCGCCGGCGGTAGAAATCCTCCTCCCCCCGATTAATCAGAACGTCGAGCGTCTTGCTATCCAACGCCATGCCAAGTGCCTGCTGCATGGTCCGGAAAGTCTTATCTAACCTAGGATTAACCGCCTTATGCGCGGCATGCAGCAACGCTCCGAAAATTTGCACCAAGTAGTAGGCGTCATGGGGTGAGGGTTCAGGGGAAGGCAGACGGGCATCCGCCAAGCGTATAAGCAGCGGCAACCCATTCTCCCAGTGTAAAGGCGCCGTATACCTTAGCGATTCGGAGATGGTGATAATTCGTGCCATGGTGCGTTCGGGTGATGCCGCATCGTCGCCGGCGAGCGCAACGAATGCATCCATCACTGCAACCGCGGCATCGGGCTTCATATGTTGCGGCAAATAATCCTTCAACGTCATAGGCAATCGCTCGCGCACAGCTTCATGTCGCGCCAGAGGCGATGGATCGTACAACAGCTTGCGCGTCACCTCCGGACAGGAAAGCGTCGCCGCCATCGTCACATGCGGCCCAAACCGGCGCGTGACACGCGGATAGAAATAACAAGCATCACCTAAAAACCTTGCGCCATAGTTACGCTGAATACTACACAGCCCGGTATCGAGCTTGACGCAATAATCCGTTATCGGATCGCGGCGCATAATGAATCCCGTATCGCCGGACGTTACAGCATCGAGCAGCTCCGGTGCCTCCTTTTCGTACCGTTCCTTGCGCACGGGATCAAGCTGCATGTCCCAGCCATGACAGCACGTATCCTCGCACTCCGCGCCAAGACACTGAAACGTTTCCACATAATCATAAATTGTAAGTGGCGTATCCTTGGCCACAGCAGAAAGCCTCAGGAAACAGAAGTAGAAGAAAGCACGTGGCAGATATCGTAAGCGTTGCTTGGGAATACGTATTGGCCGGCGAATTTCCCTTCCGTATCCACCACCAGAGGCGCGCGCATATTAGCTGTTATTTTGATGGCATCCGGCGCCCTGTTCACCGAAATAATAAGCAGAACGAGCAATTGCTCCGGGTTGATGCCAGTCACGCGGCAGCATTCCTCCAGATCCTCTTGCGCGAGGAAAGGATTTTCAAGCCCAAGCGGCAACACCACAAAGGAAAGTGAATGATCATTCAAGCATTGCAATAATCTAAAATTACCCATGCGGCGTTCCTTGGGAAAATCGCTCAGGCAAAAATGCAATTCTCTCCCCACACCGATAATGCCGCGCGGGAATAACAAAGCGTTTTCCAGATTCACGGCGATCCGCCCGAAGCGGCTTTCGATTTCGATAAGCTTATCGTTTTTTTCTTCCCTTGCCGCCTTCCCGGTCATGGGTCCCGCTTTCTTCCAAAAAGGCGCAGCATTACGGAGCGCCGGTTGCAATAAATACATTGTATCATCTCCTCTGCGATTATGAAACTCTCAATCCACCTAGTTTAAGAATTCCGCGAGCGTTAGCCGCTGAATACGCGCGAAAGTCTGAAACGAAGCAGTGAGCACCAGTTCATTTTCCGAAATGCGGATGGTAGCCTCGGCAATATCCGTTCCGATGGTAGCCTCCAGAACATTCTTGAGTTGGATTCCCACCCGCTCGTGCTGCGTATTGGCTTCTTCAATCCGCTGCATGGCAAGCCCAACGCGGCTACGGATGTCGGAGAGTCCTCCGATAGCGCTTTGCGCCAGCTCCGCCGCTCTTTCTAAATTAGCCGTAGTCGGTGCTTCCAGCAGCATATTCACTGCGCCGATGATGTCCTGAAATCCCTGCTCATTGGCCGTCACGCCGTACTCCACGGTCATGTTCCGACCGACCTTTGCTGAAAGCCTTACATTGTCGCCATTGTAATAAGAGTCGGTAGGAATATAACTGCCGTCCAAGTTATCGAGCGTGCCGGTGACGGGCTGGGTATCGGTTTTAGATCCGGCAAATAAAAATCGACCGGTATTCCGCGTGTTGAGCATAGCGGCAATACGATCGAGCGAACTCTGGGCAAACGTTGTGACATCAAGTTCAAGGCCGGAAGGCGAGCGTTTCAGCGCTACCTGCTGTTGCACGTCCTGCGCCAGATCCTGAAGCTGCCCGATCAGCGAATCCACAATGCCAAGCCGCACTTGCGTGACCTGATTCTGGTTCTGGAATTGCTCCGTACTTTGGATAACCGATTGCAGATCAAGCGTCTGCAAAGTATCCGCGCCAAGATCAGAGAAAGAGGAAGCCTTGATTCCGCTCGTAATCTGACGGCGCAGGTCGGCGATTTCCGCCTGACGTTGGTTAAGCTGCGTCAAGGTTTCGCTAAAATTTCTCGAAGTGCTAACTCTCTCCAGCATAGGTTTCCTATAAAATATCAAATAAAAGATCGAATAATTCCCGCAATGTATTGAGCACTCTGGCCGAGGCAGTATAGGCCGTTTGATACAGCACGGTATTCGCCAGCTCTTCATCCACATTCACGCCGCTAATAGCGCTGGATCGCGCTTCGTAGACGGATTGCAGATTTTGTTCGCGCGCCAACGCATCCTCCGATTCTTTCACCTGGAGAGCCGAAAAACTCGTAAGCTGCGCGGCATATTCGGAAGATGTCGCGCTGATGGCGGCAAGCGTTCCCGCCGCGCTGAAATCAAGAAGAGTGTCCGAGAACCCGGCCATCTGGATGATGGCCTGGTTGCCGCCCGCGCCAAGTTCATACGTATAAAGCGCCGATCCATCATTCGGCTGAAGCGATAATGTAAGTCCGGCGGTTACGATCTTGCTCGGGTTTGCAAGAATATCATCACGGACCCTAAAATTGACAGCGCTGTTTGCCGTGGACGCATATGGCACGAAAAAATCGTTAAGCCCGAAGAAATGACTGAAGCCGCGCAGCGTTTGCGTATTGGCGGGATCGCTTGGATCACCGCCATCCTCGCTGTCGAGTCCATCAATGGCGATGCGGTAGCTGCCGCTCGCGCCACGGATCTGTAGATATCCAGCGGTACCGGGAGACACGTCATTGCCACTGGCGTCGACGAGCCTAGCCTCAGCACCCGGATTGACATTGCTCGGACTATCGACGACTCCCGCACCCGCACCGTTCAGGGCAAAAACCGAGTAGCGTTGATTGCGAATTCCTGTCTGCGAAGTATTCACGCGGTAATCGATGCTCTGCGTGGAAACAGCGCCATCAGGACCGGTGACCGTCACCCCCACCCGAATGGTATAAATCGGGCCGGTGGTGCCGCCTGAGAAATTAATGCTGATCGGGTTGCCGGAGCCGGTGCGCACCCGGTCGCCACCTGCCACATCCACGCCTGCCACGCCGAGCGCGGCCGGAACCGCTCCCACCGTTACCCCGGCATCGCCCACCACCGTGACGCTGGTAACGCGAAAATTGGCTTCTCCGTTATCGGTATTCTCTACTTGAAAATCGAATAAGAACGGAGGCCCATCATCATCCGAAATCGCAGCCAGCTTGATATCCTCGACGGAACCCAGGTTCACACGCGACTCTTGCGTGCCGTAATATTCGTTGATCTCATCCATGATATCCTGGATGGTTGGCTCTCCCGCGCCGGCGCCGCTATCTAACGTGGAAAGATCCAAGGTAAGCGGGCGCCACGTATCTTCGTTTGCAAAAGGGCTGGAAACCGGCGTGCCATCCGCATTTAACAATGCAATGCGCACCTTACCGTCGAAAATGCGACTATCCGTAGAACTTATTAACTGCGTCCCCGTCAGACTATTGATGGGCGGAAAGCTGGAGCCTTCGTTGTGCAGCGCATTGAATTCGGCGGTGAACGTAGAGGAAAACTCGTCAAGCTGCGCAATCAGCTTGGGCAATTCCACGTCACGCATCTCCAGAAGCCCCTTCAGCGTACCCGAATCAAAATTGACCGTCACCGCATCAGAAGTCCCGCTCGTAGCAAGGTTATAGGCATCGCCCGTGACGTTGCCTAAATCGTCCAGGCGCGTCACGGTGATAGCCCCGAAAGGCGAGTTGTTGATAATGGATTGCACCGACTGCAGGCGCGTGTATTCCACAAGGAATGTATTCGCCGGAGTCAACAACTCCCCGGCGTCATTAACCAGGGAAACTTCTCCGCTGTCCTGCGTGAGAACCCGTACATCGACAATGCGCGAAATATCTTGCAAGAGGCGGTCGCGCTGGTCGAATAAGCTGCTCTTGTCCTGCCGGTTGGCATGCGCATCGGCGATGGAAACGTTCAAAAGCTTGATGGATGCAAGCTTGCTGTTCAACTCGTCCACCGTGCGGTCAATTTCCTGGTCGACGGTAAAGCGCAACTCTTGCAAATCGTTCGCGATGCCGGCAACACGTTGCGTCAGATCCCTCGCGCGGCTTACCGCGATTGTTTTGAAGAAAGCCTGCTCCGGATTGTTGGTAAGGTCGCCCAGACTGCTGAAAAGGCGGTCAATCGTACTGGAAAGACTGTTCTCGGCATCAGGCTGGCCATACAGCAACGAGGTGCGATCAAAATACTTGAACATGATATCGGTGCGGCCGACGTTGGAAACCTGCTGCTGGATCGAGCGCACAAGAAAATCATCCACCTTGCGCTCGATAGTCTCGATTTTTACGCCAGCACCCACCGTGCCTACTACTTGAGGCCCAAGAAGCACCCCGCGCCGCACATAACCTTCGGAACTGGCGTTGGCAATGTTGTTGGAGGCCACCGTAAGCGCGGCCTGATTCGCTTTGAGAGCCGAGAGAGCGTTACCGATGGCAGCCGTTGAAACCATAAAAACGCCTTAGATCATTTCACTCAGCGTTAATGCCGGCATATCTTGCGGCCTGCCGATGGCGGTATCCGCATGGCCGCCGGCATTATAACCCTTAGTCTGCCGCAGATGATCCTCCACCGCCTCAACAATGGCATCAACCACCAACTTATTAATCTCACGCGCCTTCAGCAATTCCTGCCTGTTTTCCACCATAATGGCGTTTAAAGCGTGCTGGGCCTGCTTTAATTCCTCAATGCCCCGCATTGTGCGATCAATCAGTACGCCTGGATTATAGGCAATCAGCTTCTTTTGCAGTTCAAGCTTCCGCACCAGACGTAACTTCTCATCCTGTACGGTTTTTACGTTCTCAATCTGCATATCGCGCAAATAATCGGTTTCCATGGCAAGCAGAAGACCAAGCTGCTTGATATCGCCAATCAGGTCTGGCAAGCCAATCGTGGCGTTTTTATTGGCAAGCATTTCTCGTGGCGCTTGGAATTCTTGAGCCATCTGGGCATTCATCATAGATTTACCTCCTGTAGTGTGAGTAGTTCCGCTTTAATTTCTCCCGCAAGGCCGATGCCGCCCGTCTGTGCCATCAGGCTTGCATATTCGTCGATCAGCATGGAGCGATAGACTTCTTCCGCATGGCCGCCGCCAAATACCGGATCCACTGCGACGCCGCTCCACATATGCTGCAACATTTGCGACAGGAATACCGACTCGAACTCCTGCGATACGGCCTCAGCCGCCGCTTCATCATTCGCCCCCGGAAGGAGCTGCAACGGCAGCGCGGCCGCCTGCTTCTGCAGTACCGAGAGCGTATTTTGAACCGTGCTGTGAATCGCTTCGCCGCCCATATCGCTATCTCATTTCCACATCTGCCTGGAGCGCGCCCGCTACCTGGATGGTATGCAAGATGCTGATCAGGTCGCGCGGCCCTACGCCAAGCGCATTCAGCCCGCCTACCAGCTCGTGCAACGAGGCATTGTTTTCCAGCACCGTCATGTGGCCGCCGCCATCGCCTTCAGTCACTTCAATTTCCGCCTGCGAAGCTATGACGGTTTCCGATCCTTCCGGCGCGAGCGGGCCAGGTTGCGACACCAGCGGAGTTTTCTGTACTTTCACCACCAGATTGCCCTGCGCCACCGCTACCGTATCAATTTTTACATTCTCACCCATCACAATCGTGCCGCTTGATTCGTCGATCACCACTTTAGCGACTGAATCCGGCTGCACGGAGATTTGCTCAATGTCTGCGACCAGCGTAGCCACCCGGCCACGATAACCTTCCGGCACCGCAAGCTCCACAGTGCCCGGATCAAGCACGCGCGCCGGTTTCTCTTCCTTCATGCGCGCGTTAATGGCATCCGCAATGGCGCGTGCCGTCGATATATCCGGATTCTTAAGGCCTATTTTCAGTGAATCGAGCGAATCGAGCGCAAATTCCACTTCCTGCTCGACGATGGCGCCGCCGGGGATAAAACCGCTCGTGGGAACGCCCTTGGTGATGCTGCTGCCGTTGCCGCCCGCTGTAAAGCCCTCGATCGCGATCGCGCCTTGCGCGACCGCGTAAACCTCTCCATCCGCGCCCATTAGCGGAGTAGCAAGTAATACCCCGCCTTGCAGACTCTTGGCATCGCCCATCGTGCTCACCGTAATGTTAATGCGCGCGCCGGTACGGGCAAAAGGCGGCAGCGTAGCCGTGACCGTAACGGCCGCCACGTTTTTTGTTTTCAGGGTGCTGTCACGGGTGCTGATGCCGAGGCGCTCGAGGAACGCCGTGAGGCTTTTCTCAGTGAAAGCAGCGTTGTTAAGCTTGTCGCCGGTGCCATTCAGTCCCACCACAAGACCGTAGCCGATCAACACATTGTCGCGAATACCCTCGAACGAAACAATATCCTTGATGCGCGATTCTGCTCGGGCTTGCGGGGAAAAAGCAATCAGAAACACAAACAGGAGCAGCAATCCCGCCGTCAGAAACAAAAGATATGCCCCGACCGCGGCGCTCTTGCGCAACGGCACGGCATTCAGAAACGATATGGCCTGCACAAGCATCTACAAAAACTCCCACACTTCGTGTTGGTCTACGCCCTCTCCCCCATGGAAACGTTGCAAACCCCGTGCCATATACTAAAAACAGCTAACTATCATAGTGTTGCGTAATGTTTCTTGACTTCAATGCTTTATAAACCGGCAGAAATTTCAGTTACCGGGCGGCAATTTCTGCCTAGGCGATCCGATGTCGGATGTGCTATAGTTCCTCCTGTCTCGCT
>CAZXYG010000002.1:9159-10551 GCA_964644885.1 uncultured Rickettsiales bacterium | reverse complement strand
GGGTGTGAAAGTAGAGGGAACAATTGGGCCAGGTACGGCCCCTTCCGTTCGCAAGAAAAAAACCGCCGGTGGCGACGGTGGTTTTGCTGTTTTATTGACGGCAGACGATGAGTTAGCGGCATCCTCGATCAATTCTGCTGCTCCTTTACAAAATATCGGCAACGTCCTACAGCTTCAAGAAGTGGATCAGCGGGTATTGAAGCAAGAAAAACGCATATTGTATGGCGAAGGACTCTTGGAATATTTGGACCACATGAAACTTGGCTTGCTGGACGGCACGGTTTCTCCGCGCTTGATTCAAGATCTCACAGCCGAAATACGCAAACAGCAGGACATCGTAGACGATCCGGCGCTGGAAGCTATTATGGCGGAAATTGAAACACGCGCCGCCGTGGAGTTGGCAAAGATTGGGAAAAGCCGCGCTTGACGGAACCGGAGCGGGACATTATATGTCTCGCTCTTAATCTTTTGGCTATAATAGGAGCGTAACGATGCTGAAGATAAAGACCAAGGCAAAGAACGATATCGATAAGATCGTGCTGCCCAAAGGCTACAAGCCTGCCGAAAAAGAAGAATACATGAATCCCAAGCAACTTGCTTATTTTCGCAATAAGCTGTTGGAATGGAAAGTAGAATTAATCAAAGAATCTTCCGAAACGCTGGGGCACCTCAAGGAAGAAAATTTCAACGAGCCAGACATCACCGACCGCGCCACGGTGGAAACCGACACCGCACTGGAATTACGCACACGCGATCGTTACCGCAAGCTGATCAATAAAATTGAAGCAGCGCTCATCCGCATTGAGAAAGGCGAATACGGCTTCTGCGAGGAAACCGGTCAACCTATCGGTTTAAAACGGCTTGAAGCAAGGCCGATCGCCACGCTTTCCATTGCCGCGCAGGAACGTCATGAGCGCGATGAAAAGTTGTATCGGGATGAGGATTAGTTTTCAAACTAGTCTTTCAATACGGTCTATTTACTGCAAAACTTAGAACTTTTTCCAATGCTTGTTTTTCTAGACTATCAGGAAATGATCGTAGTTTTGCGCGCGCCTTTTCCGCATAGCCCCGCGCGCACGCGGCAGCATCCTTAAGCGCACCCGCTTTTCGAATGAACGCAATAGCTTGGATTAAGTCTCCTGGTTTTTGCTTGCGTTCCGCCAGCGCACCCCGCCAAAAATCTTTTTCCTCCATGCTTGCTTTCTGATACGCCAAAATTACCGGCAACGTTACCTTGCCTTCCCGGAAATCATCGCCGATGGTTTTGCCCAATTCCTCCTGTGCAGCGGAGTAATCGAGCGCATCGTCGATAATCTGGAACGCGATGCCGAGATCACGTCCGAAATCATGTAACGCGCTTTCCGCGGCTTCCCCCTTCTCGCTCACTACCGC
>CAZXYG010000002.1:5798-9149 GCA_964644885.1 uncultured Rickettsiales bacterium | reverse complement strand
AAGCAGCCGCGAACAGTGCGGCGGTTTTAGCAGCAATAATTCCGATATAATCCTCTTGGGAAATGTTTAAATCACTTTTCTTAATCAACTGGTTAACTTCCCCCTGCGTAATGGTGGCCGCGGCATCGGAAAGCACGCGCGGCACGCGTGGCGATTCGTCACGCACCATCAATTGGAAGGCGCGTGAAAGCAGAAAATCACCTACCAGTACGCTAGGTGCATTGCCCCACACTCGGTTGGCGGTTTCTTCGCCTCGGCGCAGCGTGCTTTCGTCCACCACGTCGTCATGCAGCAGCGTGGCGGTATGGATAAATTCAATACTGGCAGCCAGATTAATATGGCGTTCACCATGCCGGTAGCCGCACAATTTCGCCGCTAAAATAGTAAGAATAGGCCGGAGCCGCTTCCCGCCCGCAGCAATGATGTAATGAGCCATTTGCGCCACAAGCGGCACTTCACTGGCGGTCATGGAAAAAATAACCCGATCCACCCGCTGCATTTCTTCGGCAAACAGCGGGCGGATGCTATCGAGCGTATGATCAGTCTTGCTGATAGCTTTGATAGCATGCTGCGGCATGGCTTCTATGTAAAGCAACCCACGCACTATGTCTAGGGGCAGGGATTGGGTATATCCTGCTGTACCGCTTCTATCTCTCTCAATACCTCGTTGTTCGGCGCTAATGTGATGCTTTCTATGTTGGCCTCCAGTTGTTTCAGCGTTGTTGCGCCGATTATAGCGCTGGTCACAAAAGGCTGCCGATGAACGAAGGCAAGCGCCATTTGCGCCGGATCAAGACCGTGTTTAGTCGCAATGGCCACGTAGCGGCGTGTAGCTTCCTCGGCTTTTCGACCCGCATAGCGCTGAAATCGTTCATAACTCGTCAGCCGCGCACCGTAGGGCTTTTTACCTCCAAGGTACTTGCCTGAAAGCACTCCGAAAGCCAGCGGCGAATAGGCAAGCAGCCCTATTTTTTCCCGCATGGCAATCTCGGCGAGACCCACTTCAAAGCTGCGGTTGAGAAGACTGTAAGGATTTTGAATGCTGACAGCGCGCGGCAATTTCTTCCGCTCTGCCGCGCGCAGCGCCTCTAAAACACCCCAAGGAGTCTCATTGGAAAGGCCTGTATGCCTTATTTTTCCAGCTTTTATCAAATCGGCCATGACCAAAAGGCTTTCTTCCAGCGCAATAAAGTCGGCGTTATGGTGGGTGTAACTCAGTTCGCCGAAATAATTGGTAGGCCGGTCGGGCCAATGCAATTGATAGAGGTCTACATAATCGATCTGCAGCCGCTTGAGACTGGCATCAAGCGCCGCTACGATATTTTTTCTGTCCAGACGTGTTTCACCGCCGCGCAAATAGAAGAAATTGAGTGAACGCCCCGTAACCTTTGTGGCGATAATGAGCTGCCGCCTTTTTGCTCTATTCTTTTGCAACCAATTACCAAGGATTACTTCGGTTCTGCCCTGCGTTTCAGCACGCGGCGGAACAGGATACATTTCGGCTGCGTCCAGAAAATTCACGCCGCGCTCCAGCGCGACATCAATCTGAGCGTGCGCCTCGGCCTCATCGTTCTGCTCACCCCACGTCATGGTGCCAAGGCAGATCGCGCTGACCTTGAGATCGCTGTCGCCTAGCGGCCGGTAATCCATTCCACGCGCTTTTTAGCGCTAATCAGACCTTAATCGGTGCCGAATAGCAGAACAAAACCAACCACGCCAATAACCACGGCCGCAGACGCAAACCAGAATATATCGGCAAACGCATCCAGGCCGGCAACAATATGCATCGAAAAACCTCCTGCTTGTTCGATTACCGGTTGTATAATAGCAGATTTTTCACCAGCTTCCTAGGGAAGATTCCCTATGGTCCTGGGTATTGAGGGCCGAATGAATGACCGAACTGAGCAGGACGCGCTCTACGGGCTTGGTAAGAACGAAATAGGCCCCTGCCGGCCGCGTCTGATTAAACTCCTTGAGATCCCTGGCTTCTTCAAGAAGGATAACGGGCACATCACGCAAGATTTCATCCTTCAGAAGCTTATCCAGCAGCTCCTTATAAGAGAGATCACGAATATGCTCATCCACGACAATCACACGAATATCATTCAGCTTCTTGAGCGTTTGCCACGCTTCCATGCCGGTAGCGGCAAAGACAGATCGAAAGCCTTCCTGCGCCAGATTATCCCCCATAAGCTTGGCTTCCAGGGGATTGGCGTTGACGATGAGCGCTTTCATGATGTGTGTTTTCGGCAAGCGCGGGAACATTATTACAGGAATTGCGGTTCGTAAAGTTATTTGTATAGTGGGCGGCAAGCTGAATAGCAGGGAGCACCATGGAAAAATTAAAGCCGGTCATTGAGGAAGCGTTCGATCGCCGCGGTGAGATTACCTCTTCCACTGCCGCTACCATCCATGAAGCAGTGGAAGAGGCACTGCGCCTACTCGATGCGGGTACGCTGCGTGTGGCAGAAAAATCCTCCAAAGGATGGATAATTAACCAATGGGTTAAGAAAGCTATCCTGCTTTCGTTTCGACTCTATGATTCAGAATTGATTAGCCACGGGCCTTCCCGCAAGGGCGCGACTCAGGGTGGACCTTCTTACCGTTCTTACTGGTACGATAAGGTGCCCTCCAAATTCATGGGCTGGGACGAGGCGCGTTTCCGCGATGCCGGTTTCCGCGCCGTGCCGGGATGTTTCGTGCGCCGTTCAGCTCATATCGGAAAAAACGCCGTGCTGATGCCATGCTTCGTCAATGTGGGCGCGTATGTAGGCGAAGGCACGATGGTGGATACCTGGGCCACAGTGGGAAGCTGCGCGCAAGTGGGAAAAAACTGCCATATCTCCGGCGGAACAGGCATTGGCGGCGTGTTGGAGCCACTCCAGGCCAACCCCGTGATCATCGAGGATCACTGCTTCATCGGCGCGCGCAGCGAAATCGCCGAAGGCGTGATCGTGGAGCAAGGCGCGGTAATCGCCATGGGCGTTTATCTCGGCGCCTCCACCAAAATCGTGGATCGCGAAACCGGCGATGTGATTTATGGCCGCGTGCCCGCCTATTCGGTAGTGGTGCCGGGAAGCCTGCCGGGGAAAACGCCGAGCAGCCCCTCGCTCTATTGCGCCGTGATCGTTAAAAGAGTGGACGAAAAAACCCGCAGCAAGACCAGTATTAATGATCTGCTTAGAGCCTAAGCTATGCCTCTTGATCCCATCGCCCTGTCCCAAGCCTTAATACGTTGCCCCAGCATCACGCCGGAAGATGCCGGAGCCATCGCGGTGCTGGAAAGAACGCTTTCCCAAATGGGCTTCGAGTGCAAGCGCCTGCCGTTTTCGGAAAAAGGTGCCGCGGAGG
>CAZXYG010000002.1:0-5788 GCA_964644885.1 uncultured Rickettsiales bacterium | reverse complement strand
GTTAATAGGCCGTGGCGCTTCGGATATGAAATCCGCCATTGCCTCCTGGGTTGCCGCCGTCTCGCGCTTTCTCGAAAGCGAGGAACAGCCGCGCCAACCCTTCACAGGAAAGCTCAGCCTGCTCATTACCGGCGACGAGGAAGGCATTGCAATCAACGGCACGCGCAAGACGCTGGCCTGGCTTCAAACACACGGCGAAACGCTGGATGCCTGCATCGTGGGCGAACCCACCAATCCCGCAATGCTGGGTGACATGATAAAAATCGGTCGGCGCGGCAGCCTTTCTTTCCGCCTTATGGTAGAGGGCATTCAGGGGCATGTAGCGTATCCCGATCAAGCGGATAACCCGGTGACAAAATTGATGCAGATTGCAACGCGGCTCAAAACACAACCGCTCGATGCCGGCACCAAGCATTTTCAACCTTCCAATCTCGAAATCACCAGCCTACGCACGGATAATAAGGCGGATAACGTGATCCCCGCGCACGCCGAGGCACGCTTCAACATCCGCTTCAACGACCGGCACACGCACCACTCCCTTATCCAATGGGTGCGCCGGGAATGCGAAGCGGTGACAAAAAAATTCACCCTCGAACATTTCGGCTCCGGCGAGGCATTCCTGACACAGCCGGGTTTTTTAAGCACCCTTGTCACGGACGCCGTGCAAGAAATGACCGGCCGAACGCCCACGCTCAGCACCACCGGCGGCACATCGGACGCGCGTTTCATCAAGGATGTTTGTCCGGTGGTGGAATTCGGGTTAGTGGGCGCTACGGCACATAAAATCAACGAGTGCGTAAAAGTGGCGGATGTCGAAGCTCTTGCGCGCATTTATGAAACCGTTATTCGCCGCTTCTTTGCATGGCCTTCATCACACAATGCGCATAAAATTTAGCGCGGTTTTGATTGCGGGCGGACAATCAATGCTATAAGGTGAGCGCGTTTTATGGTACATTGTATAAGTTGACCGGAAGAATTTGGAGGCAGGTATGCCCGAAACGGAAGAACAGATGGAAGCGCCGCAGACGCTTTTCGAATTTTTTGGAAAACATAGGGTAGCGCTCTGCTACATGGTGTGTATGCTCGTCTTCGGCGGCTTGCTCGCCAACGGACTCAATCATGAAGCCCACAGTTCTTTGCCTCCTTTGGAGACGGCGGGAGCCGGTATAGTTCCGCTCCTAGATTCTTCTCCGTTGCAGGCCGAAGAAACGTTTTCCGCCGAGCCTGTTTCAGTTAATGGAAATTCAGAAACAGCGCATCCCTCGTCGACGCAGGAATATGAGGTGGATGTCGTGGCGCGCCAAGGCGATACTTTTAGCGAATTGCTTCTAAAAGCGGAAGTGCCGCAGGAAGATGTGTATGCGGTCAGCAAGGCAATCAGCGGCATCTATAATCTTCGCCAGCTTAAGATCGGGCAGAAAGTCATGCTGACTCTAAGCGATCGGGACAGCGCCGGAGAACTCTCCCTGCAATCGCTGCGTATGGATTGGCCCGACCGCTATATCGAAGCCACCCGCACGGATAGGAAAGGTTTCAGCGTGGCCGAATCCGCCAAGCAGCTAGAGGGGGAATTCCTTCGTGCCTCCGGCACTATTCAGAATAGTCTTCTTGGCCTTGCTTCATCGCTCGGCATACCAGCCGGCGTCATGATGGATGTCATTGCTGCATACAGCTTCGACGTTGACTTTCAGCGTGATATCCAGCCTGGTAGCCCGTTTGAAGCGTTGTATAAAATGCATTACGATAAGGATGGCAATGCCGTCGGCGGCGGCGATTTACATTATGCGTCACTGGCAGTGAATAACGAAAACATTCGCATTTACCGCTTTGAATCAAAAAATGGCGAGGTCGATTATTTCCGTGAAGATGGGCGCTCCATACATAAAACTTTGATGAAAACGCCGATCAATGGCGCGGTCGTTTCGTCGCGCTTCGGTCCGAGAAGACACCCCATCCTTGGCTATACCAAGATACATAAGGGCGTGGATTTCGCAGCGCCGGCAGGCACCCCTATTTATGCCGCCGGAGACGGCAAGATCGATTTTATTGGCCGCCATGGAGGCTATGGTAAATATGTCCGCGTGCGGCACAGCAATCAATACGCTACCGCGTACGGCCATATGAGCCGTTTTGCAAAGGGAATGTCACGCGGCAAGCGGATCAAGCAGGGGCAGGTTATAGGCTATGTCGGCAGCACCGGAGCCTCCACGGGACCCCATTTGCACTATGAGATCCTGATGTACAACAAGCAAGTCAACCCCATGACCGTCAAAATCCCCTCCGGTCGCAAGCTGGAAGGCACAGAGCTTGCAGCTTTTCGAGAAACAAAGAACACTGTGAATCAACTGCTTGCCACACTGCCCGTTACAACGCGCATCGCGCGACGTTAGCGTTTTTTCTTATTGGCTTTATCCGCCGTCAAGCCTCGCAACGCACCACTTTAAAACTCACCATAAAAATAATGTATCTCTTGATCCTTATCCATAGGACCAGGAGACGTTCTTGTGGCTCCAACAATCGGTTGGTTATATCCGTCATACGATGCATGGTTTCGCTCTTGATAAGAGGCAGCGTTTCCTTGCGCGGGATAAGGATAATAATAATACGCCTCCGGGTATATATATGCGCTTTCCTCCCGGATTGTTCCGTTTTCTTCAGCCCAAATTACGACTGGAAAAAGCAATGCAAAGCACGAGAATCCTAATTCCGCGGCAGTACGAATTTCTTTCTTCATACATCCCTCCTTTGTCATTGGATATGCTATAGCGCTCCCCCCAAGGGGGCGGCAACTTGCATCCCTCTGGTATTTGCAACTTGCTTCAGCCTGGTTTTGGCCTGAATTACGGCCTATTGCGGCTTTACGCGGACAGTCAATATATGCAAACGCGATCTAATAGTCACCTTGCAAAGATATTAGTTCTTTCTTTTAAAAACAGAATGTTATATAAGATTTATCGCATATTTTTCTACAATACTGTCGCTTTTAATGGCAACGGTCACCCGTGCCAATAGTCGGGACATATGATGCATGGATAGAATTGTTGCCGCTTCCCCGCCTGTTGTTTTCTGCGTGGCATTGGCTGTTTGCGGGCTGAGTATCGATTTTGCCATCTTGCACGGTCCTGTGGCAGGTATTTTTTATACGCTGATGGTTCTGTGCGGCTTATGGTTGTCGAATGCCCGCATGGCGTTTGTGCTTGCCGCTATAGGTGCCCTGCTAACGCTCGCAGGCCACTATCTATACGATCCACAGGATGCTGCAGCTAAGAATGCCCTTGCCGACCGTTTTGTTATCGTTCTGGAACTGTGGGTTGTATCCATTTTGGTATACCTTCACCAGAAAGCTGAAGAACGCCATCACCGCCGCACACGGCAACTCAAGCTGATTACCGATAACATCCCCGCCTTGGTTTCCTTCGTTGATCGGCAAGAAAAATATGTATTCGTAAACAAAAAATACGAGGAATTTTTTAGCCGGCCAGCGGAACAGTTTATCGGCGTCCCGATGCGCGAAGTGTCAGGAGAGGATGCTTACAATCAGGCCAAACCCTACCTTACCAAGGTATTTTCGGGAGAGGCGGCAAGCTATGAATACTGGCGGGATGATGGCCAAAATATGCCGCGCTATCTGCATTCATCCATTGTGCCTTATCGCGAAGAAAATGGCGCAGTAAAAGGCTTTTTCTCCTTGATACAAGATCTTACCGAAAATAAGCTCATCGAGGATATTTTACGGGAAAATCAGCGCAAATACCTGACGCTGTTAGATAACCTCCCAGGTACGGTCTACCGCTGCAAAAATGATCGGCAGTGGACCATGGAATTCTTAAGCGACGGTTGCCTCAAGCTGACCGGCTATCCCCCGGAACGATTTTACGGCGTGAAGGCACTCTCCTTCACAGACATCACGGACGAAGTATTCCGGGAGTATATCTGGCAAAATGTCCAGCATGCGTTAGAAGCCAAACTTCCCTTCGAGCTGGAATACCGCATTGTGACAGCGTCAGGGGAAAGCAAGTGGGTATGGGAACAAGGCGTGGGAGTTTTTGCCGAGGACGGACAATTATTAGCGCTCGAAGGCTACATCACCGACATTACCGAGCGTAAAATCACCGAAGAAAAACTAGACCAAATGGTAAAGGAGTTGACGCGCTCGAATGCGGAACTGGAACGTTTTGCCTACATCACATCGCATGATTTGCGCGAGCCGCTGCATACCATTGCTTCTTTTGCACAATTACTGCAGAAAGATCATGGCCTGTCACTGAGCAACAAAGGCACGAAGTTTCTTGAAAACATCTTGAATGCAACGCACCATATGCGTCAGCTAATCGACGATCTCCTAGAATTTTCGCGTCTGCAGCATCGAAACAAACCGTTCAAGATCGTCAATTGCGCCGAAGTTCTGGATTATGTGCTGATGAATCTCCGCGACGTCGTCCTGGAAAACAGCGCGGAAGTAATGCACGATAACCTTCCGGTTATCACTGCCGACTGGACTCAGCTTGTTCAAATTTTTCAGAACCTTCTTAGCAATGCATTGAAATATCACAAAGATAAGCCTATTCGAATCTATGTAGGCGCGGAGCGGCAGGAGAACGCCTGGGTGTTCTCGGTAAAGGACAATGGTATCGGCATCGAGACCCCATATCACGAGCAGATTTTCGGTCTGCTAAAGCGACTGCACAGCCGAAGCCAATATCCCGGAACGGGTATCGGGCTTGCCATCTGTCAAAAAGCGGTTGAAAATCACGGCGGTCGAATCTGGGTAGAATCCCGCCTTGATGAAGGTGCCATGTTTTTCTTCACGATTCCGGATGGGCTTGAAGCGGAGAGCCGGTAATTAATTGCAATCAGGAGTGGAAGGAAAGCGCCTACTGCATGGACGGCAGAGCGACCGTGGACCAATATTGCACGAGCACATCAATATAGTGATTAAACTCTTCCACATCGAAAGATTTAACGTAGAACCCGCTGGCGCCGGCGCGGTAAGCATCCAGCATTTCCTGGAGATTGATGCTGTTGGTCAGCACGACGACCGGAATATCTCGAACTTCCCGGTCATTTTTGATTTCCTTGAGCACGGAGTAACCATCCATCTTAGGGATGTTCAAGTCCAGCAGTACAAGATCAGGGCGCGGAAAACTGTTTATATGGCGCTTGTTGCGTAAAAATTCTAATGCTTCGATGCCGTCATGTACAGCATGCACGCGCGTCTCCAGCCGGCAGGACTCAAGTGCATTGCGGGCCAGAACCTCATCCGCCGCATCATCTTCAATCAGCAGGATAGCAAGCGGACTGGTGCGCTTCATGCTGATAGCACGCACCACCTCTTCATGCGGTTCGGCGCACCGGGAAGGAACATACCCTTCGTAGAAATAAGCGACGGGAACGTTCAGGATATTGGAAAAATCGTACAACGTGCTGGCCGCGACGCGATTGGCGCCAATTTCATATTGTTGGATCTGCTGGTGTGAAAGCCCAACCATGCTGGCCAGGCGCGCCTGGCTCAGCATATGTTTCTTGCGCAATTGCCGCAAGCGATTGCCAACATACGCATCGACAGGATGTGCATCCTTGTTGTCGCTCTTAACCATGACAGCCTATGTATCTCACTGAGGGTGACCTGAAAACACTGTCACCGGCACACGCAGAAGCATCGTAACACAACCTAATGAAAAATGCTACTTTCGCGAAAACGCCGCACACAAAAGCAAGAACACACATAATCTCTAGTTCGCTCGCATGCCTATTCTCGTAGCCTGCTTACAACAAAGGCCATTAGGAT
>CAZXYG010000001.1:75334-83110 GCA_964644885.1 uncultured Rickettsiales bacterium | reverse complement strand
AACTTGCCGTAGCTTACGCCCAACTCAAAGGCGACGCGCTAGCGCAAAAGGCTCTTGCAGCGCTGCAACGTGATTTCCGAGACGTGGTGATTGATAAGTCTACTCTCGGCTTGTTCCAGGTGTTCAACACCGCTTACCTGCCGCTTGCCCGCGACACGGAATTCGCACGCAAAGTGCCGCTCAAGGAGATCGTGCCTTTCCTCGCTCAGTATCAGGCCGCCCGCAGCATTTCTGAACTCAACACGGCAGTGCGCTAGGTTACCGCAGCCGCATCGGGTTCAGCTTCTTTTCCTTCCAGCGCCGCAATCGCTTCCTTGATCAACTTCCTATATTTGTTGCAGAAATGCTCAAGCTGCCACTGATAGTCACGCACTGTCTCCAGCAAGACTTCAATCATATGTTGCGGACTGTCGTACTCGTCCGCAATAGCGGCATGCAGTTCCGGGTATTTTTCGAAAAGCTTCTTTGCTTCCTCTACATCGTTGTGATGATCGATCAGTAAATGGATAATATCGTAATAGAGCACATATCCGCGCCGCAGCGTTTTCAGCGATTCCACTTCCTCTTTGGGGAAAGATTTGAAATCGCCGAATTTTACCACATTCTCCAATGCCTGCCACGTAGGAAGAGCGATATTGTAAGTTTTCTCGTAATCCGGATCATAGGCCGGATCGGTCTTTTTGATATCGAGATAGGCCTCTCGCGCCGCCTTCAGCATGGTGGAATTGATAGATCCAAGAATGTTCTTTGCATCTTCTACGGGATGCAATGCCTTATCGTCTTCCGTTTCTTCCTTGGCCTGAAAAATATTGATGCGAATCATACGCTTTCCTCCATAACTAATGCGTGGTATCCGATTCCCCTTCTTTAGGCTTTTCCTGCGGTTGGCTCATTTTCTCTTTCGCTTTCCGTATCATCTCTTCGCGCTTTGCATCCAGAGAGCGCACGAACGCTTCCTCGCCTTCTAGCTTGCACTCCTTCTCAGCCGCCTCTTCCAAAAGCTTGCGATCCGCTACTTCCGGTACATATGAGGAATCTTTTAGCTGCGCCTCCATAACGCGAAATACAACCGCATGCGTCTTTTCCGAATAGACACAACGATAGGTAAGCGGCGGCAAATCACTGGTTACGGTCACCATTTCAAACCGGCACCCGGCCTTGTCTTTGCCTTGGATGGCATTGGTGCCCTTATAAACGCCGCCTGTCGCATCGAGCGTTACTTCACAGGAGAACGGCTCGCACGTCTTGAATTTTTCCATGAAGCCCGCGCAGGACTTTTCAAATTCCTTTACCAGCATTTCCTGATTGATCTGGCTAGACACATTTGCCGGCTTCTCTTCAGCAAAAGCCGGCTGCATGACAAGCACCGCAAAAATGAAAGCGATCGTAACGTATGGCATAGATATTCCTTTCCCTGAATTAATTGAATCGATTGCTGCGCGGGAAGCCCTGCGGCGGCAGGCGACCCGCGCTGGCCCGCGCGCCGATCCATGCCGCGAGAGCGGTTTCGGTGCGCGTACGGTCGCCGGATGTCCAAGCCAGCCCTTCCTCTCGATTGAAAACCTTGGCGTCGGAAAGCCCGCCGTCCCTGTATTTCTGCAGTATCACGCCCGCCCCGCGCTTCATCGCGGGAAGCTCGCGTTTGGCAAAAATCAGCAACTTGCGGTTCTGGCCCACCACCGCCACGCTATCGCCTGACGCCGGAACGCACACCGCCGCGCGCGCGCCTTCGGCAAGGTGCAATACCTGCTTGCCCGTGCGGGTCTGCGCGATAACTTCGCGCTCGTCCACCAGGAATCCCTTGCCGATGCTGGAAGCTACCAGCAATTGCCCTTCTGGGCGGTGAACAAGTAGGGCGCATATATCGTGCTCTTTTTCCAGGTCGATCATCAAGCGCAGCGCCTCACCGTGACCCTTGCCGCTGGGCAGCTTATCGCAGCCGACGGTAAAGAACCTTCCGTCGGTGGCAAACACAAGAAGCCTGTCGGTGGTGGTCGCCTGCAATACAAAGCGTTCCGCATCGCCTTCCTTATACTTGACGTGACTGATGTCGTCGAGATGCCCTTTCATTGCTCGAATCCATCCTTGTTCCGAGCAGAACACGGTAATCGGCTCCTTTTCCACGAAGGCTTCGATGGAAATAATCTCACCCGAGGGCGCATCGGCAATTTCGGTGCGGCGCTTTCCCAACTCCGTTTTCTGGCCAAACTTCTTTTTGATCTCGCGGATCTCCTCGGCAACGGCTTGCCAGCGTGCCTCGTCGTCGCGCAGTAGTGTTTCCAGGTTCTGCTTTTCTTTGCTCAAGGCATTGTGCTCATCGCGGATTTCCATTTCTTCCAGCTTGCGCAGGTTGCGCAAACGCATATTGAGAATGGCCTCGGCTTGGATGTCGGTGAGTTTCCATTTTTCCATCATAATGGGCTTTGGCTCATCCTCAGCGCGGAGGATGCGGATCAGCTCATCCAGGTTGAGATAAGCGATGAGCAGCCCGCCCAGCACTTCCAGCCGGTGCGCGATTTTTTCGATGCGGAAGCGGCTTGTGCGGACCAGCACCGCGTGGCGGTGGTCGAGGAACGCCTGCAGGGCTTCGCGCAGATTCATCACCTTGGGCACGCTGTCCGCACCCAGCACGTTCAGATTAAGCTGCACGCGCACCTCCAGGTCGGTGGTCTTGAACAGCGCTTCCATCAGTATCTCCGGGCTGACCGTGCGGCTTTTTGGCACCAGCACCAGACGGATATCCTCGGCCGATTCGTCGCGCACGTCATCGAGCAGCGCCAGTTTTTTGGCGCGCAGCAATTCGGCGATATGCTCGACCAGGCGCGATTTCTGCACCTGGTACGGCATCTCCGTAACCACAATCTGATAGGCGCCGCGGCCCAAATCCTCTTTCTGCCAGCGCGCGCGCAGGCGGAAACTGCCCTTGCCCGTTTCATAGGATTTCACGACGCTTTCGTGCGGTTCCGCCAATATGCCGCCCCCTGGAAAATCTGGCCCCGGCACTAGATTAGCCAAGCTCACCACGGCGGTATTCGGATGCTTGATGAGCTTCAGCAGCGCGTCGCAGAGCTCGCCCGCGTTGTGCGGCGGGACGCTAGTCGCCATGCCCACGGCAATGCCCTCCGAACCGTTGGCGAGGAGGTTGGGAAAGGCGGCAGGCAGCACCATCGGCTCACGCTCACTGCCGTCGTAGGTGTCGCGGAAATCAACGGTATCCATTTGGATATCCGACAGCAGCGCCAGCGCCACCTCAGTGAGGCGGGCCTCGGTATACCGCATGGCGGCGGCGTTATCGCCGTCGATCGAGCCAAAATTTCCCTGGCCTTCCACCAGCGGGTAGCGCACCGAAAAACCCTGCGCCAACCGCACCAGCGCGTCATAGACCGCAACGTCGCCGTGCGGGTGATATTTGCCGATCACATCGCCAACTACGCGCGCACATTTTTTAAAGCCTGAGGCGGGGTCAAGCTTGAGTTGCAGCATGGCGTACAGCAGGCGCCGGTGCACAGGCTTAAGTCCGTCACGCACGTCGGGCAGCGAACGCGACATGATGGTGGAAAGCGCGTAGGTGAGATAGCGCGAACCCAGCTCCTCGGTGAAGGAAACCTCGCGGATCTGCTCGCTTGCTTTTGCGGCGGCGTTGTTCATGGCGCTTGCTTCGCGGCAACCGAAGGCGGCGGAACATCTGACACAAAAAGCGCCTCCGCCGGCGATGCCGCTGGGATATGAATCTCCGTCTGCGGCGCTTTTACTTGAAGCACCGGCCCTTGTTGCTCTTCAGCCGCTTCCATTCGCGCCGGCAATGCCTCCTCCGGCTGCTGACGCCACTCCGCCAAGCTAAAAGCAGGCAGGCCAAATCGATGCAAGGCATTGGCGGACTCCACCAACGGACGCACACGCGGGCAACCAACGACGCTCAATGTCGTGTCGGGCGTAAAAATACGGTAGGCATAAACGAGATATTCCGTGTCCACCTCGAAATCGTAGCCGTAGAAAGCTTCGGAGAGCACCGGCACTTCCACATCCTCCTTGGCAAGGCCCTTCCATACTTTGTCCACAGTGAAAGTCACCTTGGTCAGCGTTGTGCCAAGACCTCCCTCTCGCCTGGAAATCGATTGCTGCTTCTCTAGCGTTTTCACCGTGCCCGTAAAAACAGCATCAGCATCACGCAAGGCCTCGTCGGGCGCAGGCTCATATGGGCATTGATACGCATGGGCGAAAGAGGAAGAAAAAGTCAGAAAAACGATAAGCAGCGTCTTTATAACTGCCGTCACAGCCCGAGTTTTTTCACAAGGAAAACCGATAGGGCCACCCACCTTCGCGGCGCTTATAAGGATGAATCCCCCTATGGTTTTGCTCCGCAAAACTCGAGGGAAGACGCCGGAAGGTGGGATGGCACGTGGCATGAGCATCACGAACGGTGATACCGCCAAACGCCTCATGCGTCAACGACTTCCCTTGAAATACAAGCGTAAATAAGCTACAGTGGCCATGTATCCATCTACAAGTAGATAGTATGCCTTATTATGCCTAACCTGTACCCTGCGCCGGAAGAATTAAAAATCCTTGCGCAAAGTGGTGCGCTCGATGTGCTCTCCGAGAGAGTGAATAAGGTCGATGCTATTGCACGGCAGACAGACTCAAGTGTTATAGAGCAATACATACGGCCATTTGAATTCATGGTTGCAAGTTTAAAAAAGATGGCTGCTGCGGGGGGGGCTTACCTATAATGCAGCGGCTCCAACCACAGAAAATATGCTTTCAGGCACGCAAAACCTGCGGTCAATATGGGAGGCAGAGAAGCCCGTACCGCTTGATCGGGCGTATACGGGGGTACAACTCCCTCTAGGTGGCGATGAAACGGTCAAGGTATACACTTATGAACAGATCAAAGCGCAAGTAACCCAATGGATGGGAAATTTCGAACCATACATGAGAGCGCCCGAGGCGCGAAAGGCCATAAACGATCTCAACGATATACTGCATCTTGGCCTGACGATTCAATCGGAGCCATTTATATCTTGATGGTTACGCCGCAACCGCCGTCAATAAGGAAATAAACCGCTCCCGCGCGGGAGGCTCGCGGTGCGCACCGTCGGAAAAGAGATATTTGTGCAGGAAAAATCCGGTAAGCGCAAGCCCGTCCGCCACCTCGCCACCCGTTTCATTGCGAAGGAATGCAGGCAATGGAAGCAATTTTACCTTCCAAGGTTCGCCCGCCGCGCGGGAAACGGCGCGTCCTGATTTCGGAGAAACATAAATCAAATCCTCCACGCTGCCGGTCGCAGCGCAGCGCGCGAGATCAAGCCCGAACCCGAGTTCCCGCAGCAGCGCCAGCTCGAACCGCGCGTAATGGCGTGGCCAGCCTGCGTCACCGCCCAGCGATTCGCGGAACATCTGCAGCGCGTCATAGAGTCCCGGATGGGGATCGCGCTCGGCAAGCGTGACTTCCACCAAAGCGCAGGCTGAAACCAGCGCGGCAAGTTTCCGGGAATCGGCAAAAACCGCCGACATCATCAGCCCGCTACCCGTCGTCTCGCAGATAAAGCTTCCGAGATGCTCGGAGAGGCGGGCCTTCCACGTCGTCTGCGCCTGCGTGCCCTGCTGATAGTGCCCCAACGCCCTGCGCGAGACACGCGCCAGCCCGGCGTATAGTCCATGTTCCCGCGCGAAGATCCGCAGGATCAGACTGTTTTCACCGTGCTTCCTGGCCGAGAGGATGATCCCCTGATCCGTCCACTGCATTGCGTATCGCTTTCTTTGTAAAATCGAGTTCCGGCTGCCCGAGCAGCGCCAGGTCTTCTTCGGCTTCCGCAAGCCGGCGTGTGCGCGAGCAATCGCTGACATAGGAAAGACCGCTGTGATTGCGCTTGCGGAAGGAATAAACAAGGTACCGTTCCCCCACGGTAAACCGATAACCGCAGGTGATGCCCTCGCGCAGCAGCGCTATAGCGTCGCTGCCGCTGGTAAAAACGCTAATGGTGGAATGCCGCGTGCCTTTCCACGATTGCTCGACGCGGAATTTCACGCGGGTACGGTCAGGGTTGAATGCGCGGTCGATAGCAATCACCTCACCGGTGAATACCGCGAAGGCCCCATTCAGAGCGTCATAGGGCAGCTCCGGCTCCTCGCTGCACTGGCAGTATTTCAGCGCCACGGCGGGCGTAGATATGAATAACGGAAGGCATAAAAAAACGAGGGGCGCCAGAACTTGAACCCTCCGCAGGAAAATTACAGAGCCATCCATCTTTGTTATATCCATAAAAAACGGCTCCCTCGGGTTTTTGCTATCGCAAAAACTCGGGGGATGACGCCGGAATTGGGATGCACCATATCCGTCAATACTTCTCGCGCTTATCCTGCCAGCCCTCACTGACTTTGACAAACAGAAAAAGGTGGACGCGGCGGACGAGGAGCTTTTCCAATTGCTGGCGCGCCGATTCGCCGATCGCCTTGATACCAGCACCACCCTTGCCGAGAATGATTTTCTTGTGATTCTCGCGCTCCACGGTGATGACCTGCTGGATCCTGACGGAGCCTTTCTTTTCTTCCCACTTTTCAGTTTCCACCATCAGACCATAGGGAAGTTCCTCTTTCAGTTTCATAAACAGCGTTTCGCGCGTGATTTCGGCGGCGAAAAGCCGCTCCGGCATATCCGTAACCTGGTCTTCGGGATAGAGCCATTCGCCTTCCGGCGCCACGGCCACAAGATAGGATTTTAGATCCTCGACCCCATCCCCGGTGAGCGCGCTGATCATAAACGTGCGATCAAAGCTGCACGCTCTATTTAATGCATCAGTTAAAGAAAGAAGCGCAGGTTTTTTCACCCGGTCCACTTTGTTGATTACAAGGCCGGCGGATCGGCTCAGCCCTTTTAGAAGAGCGTTCACTTCCCCCGTCATGCCGCGCGATGCATCCACCATCAGCAGGGTCATGTCGGCCTCGGAAAGACTTTCCCGCGCTTCCTCGACCATGCGCTTGTCGAGCTTCTTCTTGGCCGTGAAGATTCCCGGCGTATCCATGAAGATAAGTTGCGTCGCGCCGCTGATGGCAATGCCGCGCACACAGGCGCGCGTCGTTTGCGGTTTGGGGCTGACGATGGAGATTTTTGATCCAACCAGACGGTTTAGCAGCGTCGATTTACCGGCATTAGGGGTGCCCGCAAGACTTATGACGGCGCATTTCTTATGCATTGTCCAGACAACGCAGCAATGCTTCCGCGGCTTTTTTCTCCGCCTCACGCTTGGAACTGCCTTCACCCATCTCTTCCGGCCAGCCGCTTACCACCACCCGCACCGTGAAACGCGGCGCGTGCGAAGGTCCTTCCTGCGCCATGACTTTATATTCCGGAATGCCCCTTCCCTCGGCCTGCGCCTTTTCCTGCAATTGGGTCTTGGGGTCTTTGGGCGGCTCGGCCATGCCTTCCGAGAGTGGCGCGATATGCCGCAATACAAACTCCCGCGCCGCTTGCAATCCGCCATCCAGATAGATCGCGGCGATCGCGGCTTCCAGTGCGTTTTCCAGATTAGCATCGTTGTCGCGGCCACCGGATTGCATCTCTCCGCCACCCAGCGTGAGCATCGCGTCGATGCCGAGCGTGCGCGCCACGCTCGCAAGCGTCGTGCCACAGACAAGCGCGGCGCGGCGCTTAGCCAGCGCGCCTTCATTCTCCTCCGGATACATGCCGTAGAGATAATCGGATATGACAAGCCCCAGCACCGCATCACCCAGGAATTCCAACCGTTCGTAGCTATCGGCGTGCTGCGCGCTGGGATG
>CAZXYG010000001.1:70063-75324 GCA_964644885.1 uncultured Rickettsiales bacterium | reverse complement strand
GTATCCGGAGGAGAATGAAGGCGCGCTGGGATGCGTCAGCGCCCGCTCAAGAAGCGCGGGATTTGCAAACATATATCCGGCAATGCTATGCGGCAGCATTTCAAATATACGCCAGATAATTATTTAATCGTCCACTCATCGCATCGCCTGCTTTCCATCACCCGGATAAATGCCTAATGTCCTGAGCTTTTTAAGCAAATCTACTGCCGCATCTGCTTCCGCTGACCTAATGTTTCCTCCCGTCCCCGTGCCCTTAGGCCAGTTTGATCCGGGCACCTCCACCGTACAAGTAAAATAATCAACATTGTCATCATCAACTACTGAAAATTCAGGCGACGGTTGAGAGTGCCGATGCGCCAGTTCGCTCAATATACCTTTAGGATGTATAAGCCGCGCTGGAGGAGCCATCGCAATTTGCCGCTCTTGATGCGCGAACAACGGCAGCACATGGCACTTCACCACATTCATATCGCCTTTGCTGTCCTGATATATCGCCCCGACCGCGGCACGCAACAACTTGCGCAAGTCACCGTCTCTCATACTCGCACCGGCATTCGGCGCCGCTGCGTTCAGTTTTTCCACCAAACCGCTTTCTCTAGCCACATTTGCAAGAACGCGCTTTGAAAGAAATTGTATTCTATATTGGTCCAAATCGCCTTCTTTCATGTTCGGAAAACGCATAATAAAACGCTCTAAGACAATCACCAGCAGCGCCTCAGTCCCAATCGCCTCCATTGCACGATAGCGCTGGTCATCCTGTGGTTGTAAGAGATATGACCAATGCTGCAGCGCAATCCGCAATAAATCCGGATCCTTAAACGTGTAACGGAATAGAGTATTTTCTTTCGACGTTTTCCACCACATCCCCGCGCCAAGCTTTCTTACATCACCGCCTGGACGAACCGCCCAGGACGGAAGGAGAACAGCCATTTGAAAGGCTTCCATAGCGTGCCGCTGTTCGAGAAGAAGATCAACTCGGCGCGGCCCACCAGATTGTCTCCCGGCACGAAACCCACCAGGTTCTGCACGCGGCTATCCTGCGAGTTATCGCGGTTATCGCCCATAAAGAAATAATGGCCTTCCGGCACGCGGTAGAGCGGCGTGGTATCGAGCCGTCCGTGAGAATCTTCGTCCAGCACATAATAGGCAAGGCCCTCAGGCAATGTTTCCCGGTAGCGCGGAATGCGACGAAGCGATCCGTCTTCTTGCTCCTCGACAAAGTCATCCACCCGCTCCTTGGGTACCAGCCTACCATTGAGATAAAGCCGCCCTTCGATCATCTGCACCGTATCTCCGGGCAAGCCGATCAGCCGCTTGATGTAATCCACCTTGGTATCGGTTGGCATGCGGAATACGATGACATCGCCGCGAGAAGGATCGGTGTTCATCATGCGCCCTTCGAAGAATTTAATGCCCAGCGGAAAGGAATAACGGCTGTAGCCATAGGCGAATTTGGAAACAAACAGATAATCGCCTACCAACAGATTGGGTTTCATCGAGCCGGAGGGAATGTGAAACGGCGCGTAGGCCACGCTGCGCAAAAACAGCGGCACGGCAATGCACACCACGATCAGAAACGTCCAGCTTTCGTAAAACCTTCCGGGTGCCTTTTTTTGCTCTTCGCTAACGGCCATGCGCTCGCTTTGTGACATAAAAATGAAGGTATTTCAATATTAAGCCCGGCCTTTTTACTCTCTGCGCCTGGATTACACAACGAAAATATGGGAAACGCAACCTTCCGGATTCGGTTTTCGGTTGCAAAACGGGGGCTTCCCGCCTACATTACCCGCCTTCGCGGAAGTAAAAAGCCGGATCTTATTCCCGGCTTCTGGCTTCCGAACCCTGATCCAAGGAGAGGTGGCCGAGTGGCTGAAGGCGGCGGTTTGCTAAACCGTTATACGGTCAAAAGCCGTATCGGGGGTTCGAATCCCCCCCTCTCCGCCAGAATCCTAGTTATTTAATGATTCATTACCATAAAAAATCATCCTAAAATACTCCCCAAAATCCCCTTCATGGTGCACTGGTGGTGCACTAGGTGACAAGAAATCGCAACAGACTGTCAAATGCCATTCATGGAGCAGCCTGTAAGAACAATTTCCCGCTCCTAATGCACCACGAATGCACCACAAGAAGATAGTACAATCTTAATTTACTGATATTTATATATAAAAATTGATAACATATCGGTTTAATAGTCCTGTATTGCCATTTATTACGATTTCTTGTAGTGTGCTTCCGCTTACAAGGAGGGCGCAAAAAATGGCCAACATTGAAAAACGTACATCCAGCATCGGCAAGGTTTCCTATCGTGTGCTGGTGCGTTTGAAAGGATACCAGCCGAAATCCGCAACCTTCGAACGGCTTACCGATGCGCGCGACTGGGCGCAGAAAACGGAATCTGCCATGAAAGACAAGCGCTATTTCAAAACGGCGGAATCCAAGAAACATACCGTGGTGGATATGATTGAGCGCTACATTAAGCGCGTGAAACAGCATAATCCCAAGCGCTACAGTGACGTAAAAGCGCCTTTGGACTGGTGGAAGGAAGAATTGGGCTATTGCGTCCTGGCCGATCTCAGCAAGTCCCTTATCACGGAAAAAATCGAAAAGCTGGTTGCTCGCAAGTACACCCTGAAAAACAGCGCGGTGAAATTGATAAGCCCGGCCAGGGTAAACCGCTACATTGCTGCGTTCAGCCATGCCTGTACCATTGCCGTGAACGAATGGGAATGGCTGGAACACCATCCGTTGCAGAAAATTTCCAAGATGAAGGAGCCGCGTGGCCGCGTGCGTTTCCTAGATGATGAAGAACGCAAGCGACTGTTGCAAGTCTGCCAGCACTCCAAATGCTCTTGTCTGTACACGGTGGTAGTTTTATCCCTCAGCACCGGGGCGCGGTTCAATGAGATTATGAGTCTGAAATGGCAGGATGTTGATTTGAACCGCAGGATTATCACCCTGCACGATACCAAGAACAAGGAACGGCGAGTTTTGCCGCTGGCAGGACAGGCATTGGAACTGATACGCGAGCATAACCGGGTGCGCCGCATTGATTCCACGCTTGTCTTTCCCTCTCCCCGCAATCCCAAGGAACCCTATAAAATCCGCACGGCATGGAATAGCGCCGTGAAAGAAGCGGGGCTGGAAGATTTCCGCTTTCACGATTTGCGCCACAGCGCGGCCAGCTACCTCGCCATGAACGGAGCCAGCCTTGCCGAGATTGCCGAAGTGCTGGGGCATAAGACGCTGCAAATGGTGAAACGCTACAGCCACCTTTCCGAAGCCCATACCGCCAGCGTGGTAGCCAAGATGAATGAAAGGATTCTTGGGTGATGCACCTTAAGCCACTGGATTATTATAGTCTTTCTGAAGCCTTTAATCTGTTGGGAGAGTTTTATTTCCCAGAAAAATGGACGGGCAAAGAATTAGAAAACAACTACAGCCCCTATGATGATTTTAGCTACTGCACCAAACCCACACCCGATGATGTAGATGATCCCTACACCAAAATGTACACAGATGAAGAATGGGAAACCCTATGTGAGAAGTTTGTGAAGAAAAACATTCCCTATCTGCACTATTTTGGTAGAACGGAGTTGAGAAAAAAGCATCCTGATATGGAAGGTCTGGGCATTGATTTTGAGGATGGCAGCAAGGATTCGCCCTATATTCCAGAGCGAAAAGATATAGAAAGTTTGCGGGAATGGGTTGATAAGATATTACGCTCTTATGCAATTAAGAAAGCAATGATAAGACTTTTATACAGCGGCGATATAGAAGCCGAAATTCTGAACAAAGAGAGTGGCTTCAAGACTCGTCTTCTGAGGCCATATTGGTTTGAACAGCCGCCTCCTTTTTCATTTGAAGATAGCCAAGGCATTATCCCTTCGGAGCGGATAGATAAAACAAAGGGTACAATCTATATCCCTGAAAAAGCAATGGATGAATTTATACAAGCTTTGCGCGACAATATGAAAGAGGAAGAAGAATACACTACACCTGCCATGATATTGATGAATCAAACTATGACAGAACTAAATATATCGCGGGACAACCAGCCTTCTCACGAATCAGTCATTACCTTGCTTGAATCCAAGGGCGCAGAACATGGTGACGCTGTGCATATGGCGCGTTTCATGCTGCTGCTTACCCCACCTCCGGCATATGCTGAATTGGGATGTTCTGAGCGCGAAAAGAGGAAGGAAGAAATCAGAGAATCCGCCATTGTGCTCCTCACGGAGCATTTTGGAAAAAGTAAGGCAAAACCCAAAAAAAGGCCGTTAGTAATAGCTATTCACAAACAAAAACCATGGGGTGTTTCTCTCGAAACTATAGAGCGAGAGCTTAACCTTGATGCGTGTATATCGGTAGCCAAAAGCAAAATGTCCAAATAATATAGCAAGCCCCCCGAAATTTCCCTTAGATTCCCTCAAAGTCGCCTTAATAACCAGATGAGAAACAAAGATAAATTTTGTACATAATTTTCTGGGTAATTATAGGTAACAATTTCCCTTCTTTGCTCCCCTGTTACAGTCGAGTTATCGGGCAAAAGTCGCCTGATACTGTGTGACAATTTATATTAAGGAGCAAAACCAATGACAGAGACCAAATTAATCCCTGTTACGCAATGGAATGAACATCATAGCTGGCCGCCTTGCGGGGGCTTGCGGCACCTGATCTTCAATGAGCATACCAATGGCTTTCACCAATGCGTCCGGCGTGTAGGCAGGAGAGTACTGATAGACGAAAAAGCCTTCTTTGAAGGGGTGGAAAAACAGAACCAGCCGCAAGGCGGCGCGGCTTCTCCTGCTTCGCGTGGATCGGCTTAGGCAAGGTATGCCACGCCGTGCCCTCTGGAAAGCCAAAGAAGCGCTATCGCTATAACACGCGCCTGGTGAAGGATGACTACAGCTATTCTGTCGAACAGATAGCGGATACCTGGAACGTGGACATAGCCACCGTGCGGCGCTGGATACGCCTGGAAAAGCTGGAGCGTATCCTTCGCGCAGTTTGAGCGTGAAATTACGGGTGAACGCATCCGCGATAAAATCGTATCTTCCAAACGCAAGGGCATGTGGATGGGCGGGCCGCCGCCACTTGGCTATGATGTCAAAGACCGCAAGCTGATAATCAACGAGGATGAAGCAGAAATTGTCCGCCTGATATTTGAACTATGCCTGCCGTAAAAAATACAGCCAGGCTATCTCCAGAGAAAAGTTTGGGAGGCAAAACATGAGAGGCAGTATGAACTACAAAAAGGG
>CAZXYG010000001.1:68919-70053 GCA_964644885.1 uncultured Rickettsiales bacterium | reverse complement strand
CAAAAAGGGATTTTTCAGAATTTGGCTCGTTATTTCGCTTGTTTGGATTGGCATAATTGCATTGTCTGAATTTCCGACCGAAGCATTTAGAATATTAGGCAATGATAGAAATATAGAGCCAGACCAGAAAGTGGCGCGGGTTCAGATGCCAGACGGGCGCATAGCCAGATTTGCAGTCCCCAAAGATACTACTCCAGAACAAGCGCAGCAAATGATTGAAGGTAATGCCGAGAAACTTATTGGCGATAGAGAAGAACTAATGGCCTTGCGAAGACTTGCGGAGTTGGAGGCAAAGGCTTCCGGGCAGAAAACAGTAACTCCACCACTACCTATTCATTCATATACGCCCAATACAACGAACCACCTCATCCTCCTTTTAACATGGCGCCAAGCCCGCTGCGCATCAGGGCTTTTTTGTCCATTGCGCCAAATTTTTTCATCATCGTCGACATATGCTTGAATTGCTTGAGCAGGCGGTTGATTTCTTGCACCGAAGTGCCGCTGCCCGAAGCCACGCGCCGCTTGCGCGAGGCGTTCATAACGGCGGGATTGCCGCGTTCCTTTCGCGTCATGGAACGGATAATCGCCACCTGACGGTCGAGAACTTTGTCGTCAATCTGCGCATCCCCCATCTGTTGCTTTATTTTCCCGATACCGGGAATCATGCCCATGATGCCGCCAAGACCGCCCAATTTTTTGATGTGCTGCAACTGCTTGGCAAGATCGTCGAGATCAAACTGACCTTTACGGAGCTTTTTCTCCAGCTTCGCGGTTTCCTCCTTATCCATCTCTCCGGCGGCGCGTTCCACCAGCGAAACGATATCGCCCATGTCGAGAATACGCGAAGCAATGCGCTCCGGATGGAACATTTCCAATTCCGAAAGCTTTTCACCAACGCCCAGAAATTTGATGGGGCAGCCAGTGACGGCACGCATGCTGATGGCCGCGCCGCCCCGCGCGTCACCATCGATGCGGGTGAGGACAATGCCTGTTATTCCCACTTTTTCATGAAACTGCCCGGCGATATTCACTGCATCCTGCCCGGTGAGGCTATCCGCCACCAGAAGCGTTTCCACGGGATGGGAAAGTTTTTTTACCTCCTGCAATTCCCGCATGAGAGACTCGTCAATATGC
>CAZXYG010000001.1:64180-68909 GCA_964644885.1 uncultured Rickettsiales bacterium | reverse complement strand
TCAATATGCAGCCGTCCGGCGGTATCGAGAATCAGCACGTCATAGGCTTCAAGACTGGCTTTCTCCAACGCGCGCGCGGTGATGGCCAGAGGTTTTTCACCGGAAACGATGGGCAGCGTATCAAGCGCCGCCTGTTTACCCACAGCGGCCAATTGCTCTTGCGCGGCCGGCCGGTACACGTCGAGTGACGCCAGGAGCGTTTTTTTCTGTTGTTTGTTTTTGAGCCAGAGCCCAAGCTTGCCGCTGGTGGTGGTTTTACCCGAGCCCTGCAGTCCAGCCATCATTATCACGGCTGGCGGCGTGGCGGCAAGGTTCAACTCCGAAGCCTCGCTACCCAGCATGGCGGTAAGCTCATCCTGCACGATCTTAATGACCATCTGGGCGGGGGAAACGCTGCGGATAATTTCCTGGCCTACCGCCTTGATCTTAACCTTTTCGACGAAATCCTTCGCTACCGGCAGAGCAACATCGGCCTCAAGCAGAGCAATGCGCACCTCACGCATGGCGGCGGCGACATCCTCCTCGGAGAGGAATCCCTTTCCCCTCAGGCGATTAAAAACGCCTCCTAATTTTTGGTGCAGATTATCAAACATCGGTACCGTGTCACAGGGTTTCGCTCAAAAAAATCACAGCGCTTTCTTGTAGCGCTCCCGGTAATAATAAATCGCAATCAACGATATGAGATTACACAGCATCACATACGCGGCAATGGAAAGTGCGTTCCCCGTCCTGCTGAACAACCACTCGCAGACCATCGGCGCAGTGCCGCCGAACAATGCGGCGGCGGCGTTATAGGAAAGAGCCATGCCGGTATACCGGATGGACGTGGGAAACAATTCGGCCAGCACAGCCGGGATAGGCAACACATACACACCCACAATTGCACCAAGGATTATTTGCGCCAGCAGTATATCCGTAAACGTGCGCGCCTCCATCCACAGGAACAGCGGAACGATGGCAACCAGCATGATTAGCGCGCCGCCTATCAGCAGGGGCTTTCGCCCGACACGGTCGGAAAGAAGCGCTGCGGCAGTTCCCACCACCAACATCGACACCATCAGCGACGTATTGATTGTCAGGGATTCACCCACGGAAAGCCCTAGTTTCTTCTCAGTGAAGGAAAGAAGATAGACCGAGGAAAGATAGAACGGCATCGTCACGCTGACATACAGGGCGAATGCCTGGAGCATCTCCCGCCAATGCTTAAGCAAGGCCGTGCGCACCGGCTTGTCCGAGAGGTGGCCTTCACGCTTGGCTTCGGCATAAGCCGGACTTTCATCGCAGGAAGAACGAATGTACAACCCTATGAAGCCCACCGCGATGCCTAACAGGAAAGGAACGCGCCAGCCCCATGAACGAAAATCCTCCGGGGAAAGAATTTTCACAAATAAAAGCGCCACGAAGGAACCCATTAGAAACCCGATAATCAGGCTGATGATGGAAGCGGACCCCGCTAGCCCGCGATGCTGCGGAGGGCTGTGCTCCACGATATAAATGATCGATCCGGAAAATTCGCCGCCCAGAGAAAGCCCCTGCAGCATGCGAATAATCGTAAGCAAGATGGGTGCCAGCAGGCCGATCTCGGCATAGGTCGGTAGCAAACCAATGCAGCCAGTAGGTATCGCCATCATCAGGATGGCGATTACCATAGCCGTGCGGCGGCCATAGCGGTCGCCGATAATGCCGAATAGCACCGCGCCAAGCGGGCGGCAGAAGAAACCAATCGCGAACACGCCGAAAGTGGCCAGCAGCCGGGTGCTTTCATTCTCGCCCGGAAAGAAAAGCTCGCTCAGAATAAAGGACATCTGGGCATACAGGGCATAATCATACCATTCCAACCCATTGCCCACCATGCTGGAAATGATGACTTTGCTTAATTTCTTTTTCTTAGACATACCATTCCGAAAACAGGAGCTTCTCTCGCGAGACGCATGGTGATCCCGGCGGGATTCGAACCCACGACCCTCTGATTAAAAGTCAGATGCTCTACCGGCTGAGCTACGGGATCACGAATATCCATCCGTAACGAGGGAATCCGCCTTATAAACCAACGTCCTCACGAAGGCAAGCAAGCATTCCCCAAACGCACAATGCGCTAGTTGTCGGTCCTGTTATGTGCTACTAGAAGCCGTATGGCTGCAGCGCTCCCTTTGCTTAAAATCCGCAATCTTTCCACTTCGTTCCAAGGCAGTGACGGCGTGATCGAGGCCGTGCGCGACGTGAGCGTTGATCTGCATCGCGGCGAAACATTTGCTATCGTGGGGGAAAGCGGCAGCGGGAAATCGGTCACCGCGCTTTCCATTCTGCAGCTCTTACCTTACCCGCGCGCGTTTCATCCTTCGGGTGAAATATGGCTAGAGGGAGTCAACCTCATGACCTGCAACGAACGAGCGCTGCGGCGCGTGCGCGGCGCCCGCATTGCCATGATTTTCCAGGAACCTATGAATTCTCTTAATCCGCTGCATACGATCGGTCGTCAAATCAGTGAAACAATCCTATTGCACGGTTCTGAAAACCCATCGAAAGTCCGAGCGCACGTACGTGAACTTCTTGACCTGGTGGGGCTTGCAGGCCTGCGCGAGCGTCTCTCCGCCTACCCGCACGAGCTTTCAGGAGGACAACGGCAACGCGTGATGATCGCTATGGCGTTAGCTAACCGGCCAGACATCTTGATAGCCGACGAGCCAACCACCGCGCTTGATGTCACCGTGCAGGCGCAAATATTGACCTTACTCAAAGAACTTCAGGCTACATTCGGCATGACGATCCTTCTTATCACTCATGATCTTACGATGGTGCGGCGGGTTGCCGATCGCGTCGGCGTGATGTATCAGGGCAAGCTGGTGGAAACCGGGATGGTGAAGCATATCATGGCGCGGCCGAAGCATGCCTACACCCGACACCTGCTTGCCTCCGAACCTAAGGGCGTTCCGGTAAAAATAAACCCCCGCTCTCCCTTTCTCATGGAAACGCGCAACCTTAAAGTATACTTTCCGGTTAAGGAAGGCATGTTAAGCCGAACATGGAGTTACGTGAAGGCAGTGGACGGCATTTCTCTTGCCATACGCGAGGGGCATACTCTTGGGCTTGTGGGCGAGAGCGGTAGCGGCAAGAGCACATTAGCGCTCGCCATGCTGCGGCTCATCGCTTCCGAAGGCGACATCCTATACGGAAAACGGCCTCTGAACCAACGAAAATACCACGCTATCCGACCGCTTCGGCGTGACATTCAGTTCGTTTTCCAGGATCCGTTCGGAAGCCTTAATCCACGCCTGACCGTGGAGCAGATTCTACGCGAGGGCTTGATTGCTCACAGTATCGGCAACCGGGGAGAACAGGATAGCGCCATTGATACCGCTCTTAAAGAAGTGGGCCTTGAACCCGCCATGCGGCGACGCTATCCGCATGAATTTTCAGGCGGCCAGCGCCAGCGCATCAGCATCGCACGGGCATTGATTCTGAAACCTAGGTTCATCGCCCTGGATGAACCTACTTCCGCGCTGGATCTTTCCACGCAGGCGGAAATTCTGGATTTGCTGAAACGCCTGCAACGAAAGCATCGGCTCACTTATCTGTTCATCAGCCATGATTTACGGGTAATTCGGGCTATCGCGCATGATATCATCGTGATGCGCGATGGCCGCATTATCGAGCAAGGCCGGCGCAGCGCGATCTTCGGCAAACCGCGGGAAGAATACACCAAGGCGCTGCTCTCGGCGGCCATCGGCGATACATAGTCAGGCGCGTGGGTGCTCTGCCGCAAAATGGTAGACCTTGGAGGCCCGGGAGGGAATCGAACCCCCGTACAAGGATTTGCAGTCCTCTGCGTCACCACTCCGCCACCGGGCCGGGAAAAAAACAACCGTTATCTATAGGCTAAAACGAGGCACTGTAAAGCATTCCTTTACTTATGCGGGTTGAAGGCGTCGCGCGCCGCTTCGCCGATAAAGATCAGCAGACTCAGCATCAGCGCCAGAACGGCAAAGCCGGTGATGCCGAGCCACGGCGCTTCGATGCTGGCCTTGCCCTGCGCCAGCAATTCACCCAGCGAGGCGGAGCCGGGCGGCATGCCGAAGCCCAGGAAATCGAGCGAGGTCAGCGTCGTGATCGAGGCGTTCAGGATGAACGGCAGAAACGTCATCGCCGCCACCACGCTGTTGGGCAGGATATGGCGGAGCAGAATCACCGGCTCGCGCACGCCGAGCGCCCGCGCGGCGCACACGTAGTCCTGCTTGCGCGCTTTCAGCACCTCGGCACGCACCACGCCGACCAGCGACATCCAGGAAAACAGCAGCATGATGCCGAGCAGCCACCAGAAATTGGGCTCCACGATGCTGGCCAGAATAATCAGCACGAACAGCACCGGCAGCCCGTTCCATATCTCGATGATGCGCTGAAACGTCAAATCCACCCAGCCGCCGAAATAGCCCTGCACGGCGCCCGCGGCAACGCCGATCACCGAACTGAACAAGGTCAGCGCCAGCCCGAACAGCACGGAAATGCGGAAGCCGTAGATCAGCCGCGCCGTCACGTCGCGGCCCTGATCATCGGTGCCAAGCCAGTTATCGGCGGTGGGCGGCGAGGGAGCCGGCGAGGGAAGATTGTAATTGACGGTGCGGTAGCTATAGGGCACTGGTGGCCATATCATCCAGCCACCACTCTCCTCAATCAGTTGGTTGAGAAAGGGATCTCGATAATCGGCTTCGGTTTCGAATACCCCGCCCAGTTC
>CAZXYG010000001.1:63370-64170 GCA_964644885.1 uncultured Rickettsiales bacterium | reverse complement strand
CCAGTTCTTTTTCGGTATAGGTCTTGAATACCGGGAAATAGAACTGCTTCTGATGATAAATCACGATCGGTTTATCGTTGGCGATCAGTTCCGCAAACATCGAGAGCAGGAACAGCATGAAGAAAACCCACAGGCTCCAATAGCCACGGCGATTCCGCCGAAAGCGCTGCCAGCGGAGATGAGCAAGAGGAGAGAATGCGCTCATGGACTTCGAAAACCTGAAAGCGTTCTTCCCTGCAGCGTCGCAAGTCCTTCCCGTACAACGCCCAGAGGGTCTGCGTCGGTGTATTGCCTCATATGGCCGACAAATTTCCTGAGTTCGCCTGGCGCTACATTGCCTGCAGCCAGTCTCTCAATAAGGTAATATCGAGCAGGAGCCATACCCATAATATGGGCGGTCTCCTTCTCCGAAAGGCCGGCATAACAACGCAGCACCGTTATCAGCGGCACAGTACCGAGCGTTTTTGCAGTCGACTGCGATAGCGGTAGACCAATCTTCTCGGCTACAGCCCGCAGCCGCAATGCATAGACAAGGTTCTTATCCACCTTGTACCCCGGAAGGATGTTCGTGCTCTCGCAGGCTTCAACGCATACATCATAAACGGAAAGCACGGCATCAAGATATGCCAGCGAAAGCAGCGTATCCCCATCCTCTGTATTTTTCATCCGGAAGGGAAGCTGATGGGGGCAGTGCCCGCTTTTTATCAAAGCCCTCTCCGCTGCTTGGGGGAGCGCCGCCGCAAATTTTTCCCGCGACAGGCCCGTGAGTATGATCCTCCGCGCATGCAAAAGATCTCCCA
>CAZXYG010000001.1:60848-63360 GCA_964644885.1 uncultured Rickettsiales bacterium | reverse complement strand
GTTCTTTGCTTGTTCTTCTACCTGGCTGAGCGTCTTGCCGAGGAATTTCTCCACTATTACGGAAGAATCCGTCCACAAGAGTTCCTCCTGCCTGCACCAATGAGCAAAAAGATTTGCGCCATTTCTGCGGGAGATGGCAACACCCTGCCGAGAGAAGCAATTTATATAGTCGACAAACGTAAAAATATCCGGCCGCGGCGCCCCCATGGAGTGATCGCGCAATCGAGAGCGCGACATATGGAACAAAGCGCAAATATCCCCCTGGTTCAGGTGCTTCAACTCCTTCAATGTTGCGAACAGACCACTCAATGAATCGGCATGCGGTTTCACACCTCCCTCCCCGAAAAATCAATCCGCGGATCGACCAGCACGTACATCAGGTCGCCAAGCAGCGATACCAGCAACCCCAGCAGCGTGAAGAAATAGAGTGTCCCGAACATCACCGGGTAATCGCGCGAGATCGCGGCCTCAAAACCAAGCAGCCCCAGCCCGTTCAGCGAGAAAATCACCTCGATCAGCATCGCGCCGGTAAACAGGACGGAGAGAAACGCGCCTGGAAACCCCGCGATCACGATCAGCATGGCGTTGCGGAAAATGTGCCGGTAGAGCACGGCACGCTCGGTGCAGCCCTTGGCGCGCGCGGTCAGCACATATTGCTTGCCAAGCTCCTCGATGAAGGAATTTTTGGTGAGCATGGCAAGGCTGGCGAAACCGCTGATCACCATGGCCGTGATAGGCAGTGCGAGGTGCCAGAAATAATCGGCGATCCTGGCGGGCCAGCTTAACTCGTTCCAGTTCTCCGAAACCAGCCCGCGCAACGGAAATATATCCCACACGCTGCCGCCCGCAAGCAGCACGATCAGGAGAATGGCGAACAGGAAGCTAGGAACGGCATAGCCTACCACTATCACAGCGCTCGTCCACACGTCGAACGGCGTGCCGTCACGCACCGCCTTCTTGATGCCGAGCGGGATGGAAATAAGATAGACCAGCAGCGTCGTCCACAAGCCCAGCGAAATTGAAACTGGCATGCGCTCCATCACCAATTCCACCACGCTCCGGCTGCGGTAGAAACTCTCGCCGAAATCGAATGTGGCGTAGTTCTTGAGCATTTTCCAGAAGCGCTCGTGCGCGGGCTTATCAAAGCCGTACATGCGCTCGATTTCCTTGATGATTTCCGGATCCAAGCCTTGCGCACCACGGTATTTATTGACGACGCCGCTGGCGGCCCTAGCTCTGGCCGAATCGGTCATATGCTGACTGCCCATCACCTCCTGCCCACCACCGGAGAACCGCTCCGTCGCATCCGCGCCTACCCCGGTGATTGTGGCGATCGCTTGCTCTACCGGCCCGCCAGGCGCAGCCTGCACGATCAGGAAATTGATCAGCATAATGCCGAACAGCGTCGGAATAATCAGCAACAGACGTTTGAAGATATAGAAATACATGCATCCCTTGCTATCACAAAATCCTCCGTTTTTCCAGCCTCAGCCCCACTTACACTCAATGCTGGCAGTTTCAGGGATACGCTATACAAAAGATTTTATCAGCGTATCCACGGATTGGATCTGTTTCAGCAATGCCTTCATATCCCTTAGTTTCACCATGCACGGGCCATCGCTGGGGGCGTTATCGGGATCGTTATGCGTTTCCATGAACACAGCGGCGACACCTACAGCCACCGCCGCACGCGCCAGAATGGGAACGAACTCGCGCTGCCCGCCGGAAGAACCGCCATGCCCGCCCGGCTGCTGCACCGAATGCGTGGCATCGAACACCACCGGGCAACCGGTCTCCCGCGCCATGATGGGCAGCGCGCGCATATCTGAAACCAGCGTGTTATAGCCAAAACTCGCGCCGCGGTCGGTCACCAGCACGCGCTTATTCCCTGAATCAGTGATTTTCTTCACCACGTTCTTCATGTCCCACGGCGCTAGAAACTGGCCTTTTTTGACATTGACCGCAGCTTTGGTCTTGGCCGCCGCTATCAATAAATCCGTCTGACGGCAGAGGAAGGCCGGAATTTGCAGCACGTCCACCGCTTCCGCCGCCTCGGCGCAATGCTCCGGCAGATGCACGTCGGTGAGCACCGGGATGCCGAGCTTTTTCTTGATGTCCTGAAACACCGGCAGCGCCTTATCCAGACCCATGCCGCGGGCGGAGCCGAGGCTGGTTCTATTAGCCTTGTCGAACGAGGTTTTATAAATCAACCCGATGCCCAACTCATCCGTGATTTCTTTCAACTTACCGGAAATATCGAGCGCATGGCCGCGCGATTCCATCTGGCACGGCCCCGCGATCAGCACAAAGGGCAGATCGTTGCCGATTTTGAGGGAGCCGATGGCGAGGGATTTCTGTGTCATAAGATAAGTGGCTTCTTTTCGGTTATTTCAAAACTCGTACTCTAAATTAATTTGAGTGCGTTTTGCTGTTTTAATCTTGACGATATATTGTCCCCGCGGAGAAGCTATAGAATCCTCCATCATGACAACCACACCGTCTTTATTCTTTC
>CAZXYG010000001.1:52775-60838 GCA_964644885.1 uncultured Rickettsiales bacterium | reverse complement strand
CTAATTATTTTCAGTGTCGGATCTGCTGTTTTGGTTTCCAAAATTTCAACTTTTTTCTCTAATTGTACTATTTTTTCTGCTGCCTCAGTAGGAGATGCACCTTGCAATTTATAACGATACTCTCCAAGCAACTCTTCTTTTGTCTGATTTGCCTCTTTTAATGATTCGATGCGGTTATCGTAAAACCGATTAATTATAGGTAACCCGACCATAAACCCAAAAACAACAAGCATCGCACTGAGAACAGGTGCACTACTTATAATGCTCCATTCTTTTTGTAGATATTGAAAAGAGGACTCAAACATGTAAATCTACATATACCCCAGTTTGCTTTCCATCATAGAAAGCTATTTTACCCGATATTTCTTCCCCGCCTCAATAAAGGATACGAACAGCGGATGTGGGGCGAAGGGGCGGGATTTGAGCTCCGGGTGGAACTGCACGCCGATGAACCAGGGGTGATCGGGCAATTCGACGATTTCCGGCAGCTTGCCATCCGGCGACATGCCGGAGAAAATCATCCCGGCTTGCTCCAGGGGTTCTTTATACGCGATGTTGACCTCATAACGGTGGCGGTGGCGCTCGCTGATGCTGCGCTTCTTGTAGATTTCCGCCGCGCGCGATCCATGCTTCAATTTACATTCATAGACGCCGAGCCGCATGGTGCCGCCCAGATCGTCGCTCTCGCCGCGCTTTTCCTTTTTGCCCGCTTTCACCCATTCGGTCATGCGCCCCACCACGTCGGCCTCGCACCTGCCGAATTCGGTGCTGGAGGCTTCGCGGATTCCCGCCATGTTGCGCGCCGCTTCCACGATCGCCATCTGCATGCCGAAACAAATGCCGAAATAGGGGATTTTATTTTCGCGCGCGTATGTGATGGCCGCAATTTTTCCTTCCGCCCCTTCCCTGCCGAACGCACCCGGCACTAAGATGGCATGCACATCTTTCAGTTTGCTGTCGGCATCGCCCGAAACGAATACGCGCGAATTCACCCATTGCAGATTGACGCGCACGTTGTTGGCTATACCCGCATGATCCAGCGCCTCGATCAGCGATTTATACGAGTCCTTGAGCGCGGTGTATTTGCCCACGATGGCCACCGTCACTTCGCTCTTGAGGTTTTTCTGCGCCTCGTTGAACTGCTGCCATTTCGTGAGGTTGATGCGCTTCAGCGGGATGTCGAAAAACTTCAGCACTTCCACGTCCAGCCCTTCGCGGTGATAATTGACGGGCACCTGGTAAATGTTGTCGGTATCGAGCGCCTGAATCACCGCCTCTTCCTTGACATTGCAGAACAGCGCAATTTTCCTGCGCTCGGAGGCGGGAATCTCACGGTCGGCACGGCAGAGCAGAATGCGCGGCTGGATGCCGATGGCGCGCAGCTCCTTGACCGAATGCTGCGTGGGCTTAGTTTTCAGCTCCTTGGCGGCGGCGATGTAGGGCACCAGCGTGAGGTGGATATAGATGCAGCGCTCGCGCCCCAGCTCGTAACCCAATTGACGAATGGCCTCAAAGAACGGCAGGCCCTCGATATCGCCCACCGTGCCGCCGATCTCGCACAGCACGAAATCCGTATCTCTGGTGTCGCTGAGCACGAATTCCTTAATGAGGTCGGTGACGTGCGGAATCACCTGCACCGTGCCGCCCAGGTAATCGCCGCGCCGTTCCTTGGCCAACAATTGCGAATAAATCCTTCCGGCGGTGATGTTATCGCCCTTGCGCGCATCTACGCCGGTGAAGCGTTCGTAATGGCCGAGATCGAGATCGGTTTCCCCTCCGTCCTCGGTCACGAACACTTCACCGTGTTGAAATGGGTTCATGGTGCCGGGATCGACGTTGAGATAAGGATCGAGCTTGCGCAGTCGCACCCGATAGCCGCGCGCCTGGAGCAAAGCTCCGAGGCTCGCCATCGCAATGCCTTTGCCCAATGAAGACACCACCCCGCCGGTAATAAAGATGAAGCGGGGAGAACTGGCGTTGGCCATAGTTAATCCGCCACGGGCAGCGCGGGTTTCTCCGCTTCCTTAGGCTGGACCGGCGTGACAGGTGCCGTTAATTCTTCTGCGTCTTCTGCGGATTTTTTCGTCGGTTTTTCCTGTTTTAACTGCTCCAGAATGCCGCTTCCTTCCCGCGACGTGTGCGCTGCAAGATAAGCCAGCAGCAAGCTGTTAGCCATGAACAGCGTCGCCAGGATGGCGGTTAGCCGCGTCAGAAAACTACCGGTGGCGCGGCTGGACATAAAGACATTCCCGCCGCCACTGCCCATCCCAAACCCATCCTGGCTGGAACGCTGGAGCAGCACGATGCCGATGAGCGACACCGTAATGAAAATATGAATGATTAACAGAATATCCATCGTCCGTGCTTTCTACTCCCCGAATAGCCGTTTGGCAAAGGCTTTTGCGTCTTTCCGGCTCTGTTCCGCAATCCTGTCTTCGCCTTCCGCCAGCGCATAGAAGCAAGCTTTATACTCCATATCCAGATATTCGCAAGTAGCGGCGAAAGGCACTTCAAAACCCTCTGGCAGTTTTCTGGTAGCGCCACAGGCAATTAGATAGCATTCCCTGCCCTTCATCGCCCGCCCCAGATCTTTACGCACGGTAATGAGATCGGTGAAGCGGTCGAAGAACGTCTTAAGCAATGCGCTCATGGCATACCAATAGACCGGCGTGGCGAAGATAATCCGGTCGGCCTGCGTCATGCGCCCGGCGATAGGCAGAAAATCATCGTCCCAGTTCTTGTGCCGGTAATCGTAATGGCCGATACTTTTTTCGAGCAGATTGATAATGTCCACCGGGTAGCCGTTAATGACTTCCCGTACTGCCTGCATGGTGTTCCCGTCCGCGCGGGAACTGCCGAAAATAAGAAGTGTATCCCTCATAGTTTCCCGGCATCGCAGGCAATGGCGGAAAAACTTTCCGGATCAAGGCTCGCGCGGCCCACCAACGCGCCATCCACACCCTCAGCAGAAAGAATGGCGGAAGCGTTTTCCGGCATCACCGAGCCGCCATACAATACCTGCATTTTTCTACAGCGTGGATGTTCGCGGATCGACAGATGCACGTCACTGATTTCGCCGGGAGAAGGCGTCCTTCCTGATCCGATCGCCCATACCGGCTCGTAGGCAATGACCGTGTTCTTCCCCGTGGCGCTCGTGGGCACGCACAGATCAAGCTGCGCGGAGATAATGTCGATCGTCCGACCCGCATCGCGGTCCGCGCGCGCTTCGCCAATGCAGAGTATGGCGACAAGACCGTTCCGGTGCGCAGCCATCGCCTTACGGCTGATAAGCACGTTCCCCTCATGATGGAATTTACGGCGTTCCGAATGCCCGACAATAACATAAGCGCATCCCAGGTCCTTCAGCATCCCGGCGCTGATATCGCCCGTGAACGCGCCGGAGGTTTCCGCGCAGCAATCTTGCGCGCCAAGCGCAACAGATGTTCCATCAAGCAGCTTTGCCGCTTCCGAGAGCAGGGTAAAGGGCGGACATACCACTATTTTTACACGTGCGGGTACATTCTTGATAAGGATTTTGGTTTTTTTCAGCTTGGCGCGGCTTTCTTCCCGCAGTCCGTGCATCTTCCAGTTTCCGATAATCAGCATAGGTTTTCTCTTGAAAATTCAGGTGTTTTTAACATGAGGAAAAAGGGAAAACAAACTGTTTATTTTCGCCTGCACCGTGTTATAAGAAAGGGCATGTGGAAAGTGCTCAGCAGCGCCTTCGGGCGCGTTCTTATGGTTTTGCTGGTGATCGCCTTCGCCGTATGGGGCGTGGGCGACGTGTTCCGCCGCGGCCTTGGGAGCAGCGCCGTAGCCACGGTGGGTAAAGAATCCATCAGCGAACAAGATCTGCAAAATGCCGTGCGGTCCGAAACCAGCCGCATGCAGACCCTCTATGGCGATGTCACGCCGGAAATGCTTGCCTCCCTCGATATTGAGCGTGGCATACTGTCCGGCCTTATCAATCGTTCGTTGCTCGCTCAGGCGGCGAAAGGCATGGGCATGGAGGTCAGCGACGCAATGGTCGCGGAACAGATACGTCGTTTCCCGGCATTCCAGAACAGGGAGGGCGCATTCGATCCCGCTTTGTTCCAGCAGTATTTACATGCAACCGGCCTGAATGAAAAACATTTTATCGCCAGCTTGCGCACCGATTATGCCATTGATCTCTTGATCGGAGCGCTAACCGTCGAATCCATTACGCCTTCGCACACCATACATATGCTGTCGGTCTTTGAGGAAGAAGCAAGGCAAGCGGATATTCTCCTTCTTCCTGCTCAAGCCGTAAAGCAAGTGCCGGAGCCATCGGATGCCGAACTGATCCGATTCTATGAAGGCGAAAAAAGCCTGTTCAGCGCTCCGGAATACCGTGAGATTTCCTATCTCTTTCTGCGCCAGAAAGACGCTGAAAAACACGTTTCGATCACGGAAGAAAAATTGAAAGCAGCATACGAAGAGCGTTATGCGGGACATGAGAAGCCCGAAGAACGCGAGTTGCAGCAGATCGCAATAGGAGGGAAAACGCAAGCCCAGGAGATTTACAGTCAATTGAAAAAAGGCAAGGATTTTACTGCCGTAGCCAAGGAAAAGGCGCGCCTGAAAGCCGCTGATCTCGCGATGGGCAAAAGGACCCGCGATGATCTGGAAACCGCAAAAATATTAGCCAAGGAGGCGATTGATTCCGTGTTCAGCCTGCGAGAGGGAGAGTTCACCGCCCCCATTCAGACTGATCTCGGCTGGCATATTTTTCGTGTCGTACATATCGTTCCTGCTCAGGCCTATACGTTTGAGAGCGTGAAAAACCAGTTGAGCGCCACCCTTCTCGCCGAACTAAAAGAAGACGCCCTGTACGCCCTAGCCAACCGCCTTGAAGACGATCTGGCGGGCGGCGGAACACTGGAGGAAACCGCGGCAGCGCTTGGTTTGGAAGTAAAAAAAGCCGGACCTTTCGACGCCAACGGAAAAGATCAGCAGAATACGCATGTGCCCTCCTTGCCTGCCTATGAAAGCTTCCTCGGCACGGCTTTCGCCGCGCCTGAAGGCGGAATTTCCGAACTTGTCCACCTCAAGAAAGAGGATGCATACTATATTCTTCGGGCAGACAAAGTGATCCCTCCTCGTGAAAAAGCGCTGGATGAAGTGCGCGGCACCGCCGTGCGGGAATGGAAGAAGCGCAAGCAGGCGGAAATGCTTTACACGCTGGCCAAGGAAACTTCGGAGACATTGCGTAAAAAACAGAAAGCTGGACAGGATGCGTTCGAAGCAACCGCCCAGTCAATGAATGCAACCGTGACGAAATCCGTGACCGTCAAGCGGCCTTCCGTAGATGTATCGGAAAAAGCTCCGGCTGGAATTGTTGCCGCGCTCTTCACGTTACAACCTGGAGAAATCACGGAATCCTTTAAAGATGAAAAGGGCGGTTATGCCATTGCCCGCCTGAACACGGTTATTCCACCTTCTCCGGAGATGCTGAAGAAGCGCGAAGACACCGTCCGGGATCGCGTCCGCCGCTCTTTTCAGGACGATATGCTGCAACAACTAGTGACGTACCTGCCCGAACAGTATCCTGTCGAGGTGCGTTACAAACCCGCTTCCGTGCCACAACAATAGCCAATGGATATTCTGCCCACAGGCAGCGCTTTCAATACGGCGTATAAAGCAGGCAAGCCGCAGCTTGTGTGGACGGTAATGACGTCGGACATGCTGACGCCGGTGGCAGCCATGCGGAAACTGATGAGCAGCAGCCCTTATCACTTGTTTTTCGAATCTGTGGCAGGCGGCGCAACACGCGGGCGTTATTCCATTATCGCGCTCGACCCGGACATCGTCTGGCGCTGCCGGGATGGCACGCCGGAACTAAGCGCCAACGGCGCACGCTACAAACAAGACGGCACGGATGTATTCGCTTCGCTGCGCCGACTGCTCAGCGCCTCGCGCATCGATATGCCACCTGAACTTCCCTCAATGGCAAGCGGCCTGTTCGGCTACATGGGTTACGACATGGTGCACCATATGGAGCGCCTGCCAAATGCAAACCCGGATACGCTCGGCATTCCACAGAGCATCTATATCCGCCCGCGCATCACGGCAATTTTCGACGGAGTGAAAGATGAAGCGCTCCTTGTCACCCCCGTCTGGCCCGACAAAAAGACCAGGGCAGAAGATGCTTACAGGAAGGCGGAAAAACGGCTGCGCGCCATATGGAAGCGTCTGCATGGCGACATGCCGGCATCGCCCCCCGCACCACCCTTGCATCCTGGGAAATTCCGCTCTCACGTCAGCAAGAAAGGCTATTGCGCGATGGTGGAGAAGGCCAAGGAATATATCCGCGCCGGAGATATATTCCAGGTGGTGCCGTCGCGCCGCTTGTCACGGCCGTTCGGGCTTCCGCCTTTCGCTTTTTACAGGGCATTGCGTCAACTCAATCCCTCACCCTACCTGTTCTATGCCGCAATGGATGGCTTCGTTCTTGCCGGCTCCAGCCCGGAAATCTTGGTGCGCGTAAAGGACGGTACGATCACCATCCGCCCTCTTGCAGGCACGCGCCGGCGCGGTAAAACACCCGCAAAAGATAAGGCGCTGGAGAAAGAACTTCTTTCCGATGCAAAAGAGCTTGCCGAGCATCTGATGTTGCTTGACCTTGGCCGCAACGATGCAGGTCGTACGGCGGCGCCGGGCAGCGTGCGCGTAACGGAGCAAATGATTATCGAGCGCTACTCGCACGTCATGCATATCGTTTCCAACGTTGAAGGCAATATGCAGCCAGGTTGCGACGCGCTCGATGCGCTGATAGGTGGTTTCCCTGCAGGCACTGTTTCCGGCGCACCGAAGATACGCGCAATGGAAATCATCGATGAGTTGGAAAAAGAACGCCGCAGCTTCTATGGCGGCACCGTAGGCTATTTCTCGGCAGGAGGTGACATGGACACCTGTATCGCGTTGCGCACCGGGCTGATTAAGGATAAGATATTGTATGTACAAGCGGGCGGAGGCGTGGTGGCCGACAGCGAACCGGAATCCGAATTCAAGGAAACGCAGAACAAAGCAAACGCCTTGATCCGCGCTGCTGAAAGAGCGGGGAAATTTGCATGATGCATGTGCTGGTAACGGTGTTGGCGTTAATGATCGCAGAGGGTGCCACCGCGCAGGTTGATTGCGCTAGCTTAAAAACGGAAATCGAAAAAGGCATCGAGGACGCTAATGGCTGCTGGGAAGACCAGGATTGTCGGACGTTCGATTACGGCTGTCCGTGGCAATTAGCCTATTGCCACCGCTATTTGACCGGCAAGGATGACGGTCCGGCGCGTAAAAAAGTGCTGGCGAAAATCAGCCGCTATAGCAAGGAATGCGTGATGCCGAACGCCTATCTCTCCGAACAATGCGCACGCTATGACGAAGCCAAAAAAACGCTCCAATGCCCCGATGATCTTGTGCTGCACTGCGTTAACGGACGCTGCGTGACGCAGACCGAGGTCATCATGCACGATGCAACGCCGACGCAGGATGTCTATGGCAGCCGAAAAATCATTATACCCAGTCTGAATATCGAAGAAAAGAAACCCGAAGCCGATGCTGCTTCTCATTGATAACTACGACAGTTTTACATACAACCTACTGCATTCCCTTGCCGCGCTGGGAGCGCGGCATATCGAAGTGCGGCGCAACGACGCGCTTACAGCCAAAGAAGCGCTGGAGTTAAAACCGAAAGGCATCATTATTTCTCCCGGCCCCTGCGACCCGGACAAAGCGGGCATCTGCCTCAGCGCGATAAAAGCCGCCGCCGGGAAAGTGCCGTTGCTCGGCGTCTGCCTCGGCCATCAGGCTATCGCACAGGCGTTCGGCGGTAAAATCGTTCGCGCGCCTATTCCCATGCACGGCAAGATCAGTAAAATCTTTCATAAAAGCGCGGGCATTTTCCGCGGCATTCCATCGCCTTTTGAGGCGACACGCTACCATTCACTCATCGCCGAGCGCAAAAGCTTGCCCGATTGCTTGGAAATCACCGCCGAAACGAGCACGACCGTCCCGGATCTGGCGGCGATCGAAAGGGCGCTCTCGGC
>CAZXYG010000001.1:52334-52765 GCA_964644885.1 uncultured Rickettsiales bacterium | reverse complement strand
ATTCATGGCGTGCAATTCCATCCCGAAAGCATTGCCTCGACGCACGGCCACGCGATTCTCGGTAATTTCCTGGAAACGCTGTGACAGCTGATATCGAACCTTATCTCGTGAAGCTGGCCGCGCGAAAACATCTCTCTCGGTCGGAAAGCGGCGCGTTAATTGAGGCGCTTATGTCCGGCGAGGTTCCCGCCGCGCGCATGGCGGAAGCATTGCTGGCGTTTAAAACCAAGGGGGAAACCGCGGAGGAAATCACCGGCGCGGCGATGGCAATGCGGCGCAAGGCTGCGCCTTTTTCCATTTCTGCTGCATTGCAGCACGCTGCCGTCGATACCTGCGGCACCGGCGGCGATGGGCAGCATACGTACAATGTCTCCACAGCAGCAGCCTTCGTCATTGCAGGAGCAGGCGTCAAGGTAGTGAAACACGGTAAC
>CAZXYG010000001.1:46603-52324 GCA_964644885.1 uncultured Rickettsiales bacterium | reverse complement strand
GTTTCGAGCACATCCGGCTCGGCGGACGTGCTGCGCGAATTCGGCATCAATATGGATATGGATGAAGAAACGGCGCGGCGGTGCTTGAAAAAAGCCAATATTTGCTTCCTCATGGCGCCGCGCTATCACGCCGCCATGAAGCATGTGGCGCCGGTGCGGCAGGAACTTAAAACGCGCACTATCTTTAACTTGCTGGGTCCTCTTGCTAATCCGGCGGGAGTAAAGCGGCAAGTGATAGGAGTCTTTGCGAAGGAATGGGTGGAGAAGTTGGCGCATGTATTAAAGGAGCTGGACAGTCTCCACGCTTGGGTGGTGCACGGGCTTGACGGCATGGATGAAATAACCACCACCGCTCCCACCTTCGTGGCGGAACTGAAAAACGGCGCGATACGGACGTTTATCATCGATCCCGAGATATTTGGCATTCCCCGCGCGCAGGCGCAAGATTTAAAGGGCGGGGACGCCAAAATTAATGCCTCGGCACTGCAAGGAGTATTGCAAGGCAAGCCTGGCTCTTATGCCGATATCGTTATTGTAAACGCGGCAGCAGGCCTGATAGTGGGCGGCGCGGCGGAAGACCTGAAAGAAGGCATTGCGCTCGCCCGCCGCTCCATCAAGGAAGGATCGGCTCTGGAATCCCTTGAAAATATGACCGCAATCAGCCAGAAATAACGCCATGGACATCCTCGAAAGAATCTGCGCCGATAAGCGAGTCCATATTGCATTGCAAAAAAAACGAAAAAGCACGGCGGCATTGCTGCACGCAGCGAAATCAGCAAAGCCCGTCCGTAGTTTCGCGCTAGCACTGCGTGAGAAAGCGAGGGCAGGCACGTTCGGCCTGATAGCAGAACTGAAAAAAGCTTCACCCAGCGGCGGACTGATACGCGAGGATTTTGATCCCGCCGCGCTTGCCCGTGCCTATGAAAAAGGCGGCGCGGCCTGTCTCTCGGTGCTGACCGACGCGCCTTATTTCCAGGGTAACGACCGCTATCTCACCGAAGCCCGCGCCGCAACGTTGCTGCCCATGCTGCGCAAAGATTTCATGATTGATCCTTATCAAGTAGCGGAATCGCGCGCGCTGGGAGCAGATTGCATCCTGGTCATTATGGCTTCCGTGGAGGATGCGCTTGCCGCAGAACTTGCTGCAGGCGCAAAGGCCTTCGGCATGGATGTATTGGTTGAAATCCACGACGAACGAGAGCTTGAACGCGCTCTAAAAATAGATAGCGCTCTGATAGGAATAAACAATCGCAATCTCAAAACACTCAAAGTGGACCTTGCCACGACCGAGACATTGGCTCCTCTGATTCCCCGCACCCACCTCATCGTTTGCGAAAGCGGCATCCATACGCATGCCGACCTGCAGCGCATGGAAAAATGGGGCGTGCGATGTTTCCTTGTAGGCGAATCGCTGATGCGTAAGCCTAATCTCGAAGCCGCTACTCAATCCCTTCTTAATGGTTAAAATTCATTTGTCTTTCTGGTATGATTAAGGTACTAATCTGTTCTCTCGGAATGTATCCGGGGTGGGATGAAAAAGTTTCCCCAAGGGTTTGGAATACCAAGGGGCTATTGTAATACAAGGGATATTTCGGCCTCGAGGCCGCATACCATACGAGGAAATGATGATCCATTCCTATCAATGCATCGCCGCGGCGCCTAGTATCCCTTACGTTGCGCTTTATTCCAGCGCATATGCACTATCCGAAACAATCGCAGGCCGGGATCCGGCTCTGTTAGAAATATGGAGAACCCATGACGAAACGCATGTTGATAGACGCCGTGCATCCGGAGGATGTGCGGGTAGTGGTGGCGGACAACAACCGCCTGGAAGAATTTGATTTCGAGACGGCGACCCGCAAGCAAATCAAGGGCAATATCTATCTTGCCAAGGTGACGCGCGTTGAACCTTCGCTTCAAGCTGCCTTTGTCGAATACGGTGGAAACAAGCAGGGTTTTCTGCCGTTCTCAGAAATACATCCTGACTACTACCACATTCCCGTCGAGGATAAGCGCGCTCTGCTGAAGGAAGCAGCTAAAGCCGCCGAAGAAGAAGAAGAAGCCGCTGAAAAGGCCGAAGCCGAAGAAGCCGCCAGACATAAGCCAAAAGCCGAAGAAGAGGGACGCGAAGGCGAGGAACTTGCCGCCGAAGACGGTCTCGTCGTGCCACGGGTGCGGCCTAATTTCTATCGTCGCTATAAAATCCAGGAAGTCATTAAGCGCAATCAGATTCTATTGGTGCAGGTGATCAAGGAAGAACGTGGCAATAAAGGCGCTTCGCTTACTGCTTATATCTCCCTGCCCGGCCGTTATTGCGTGCTCATGCCGAACTCTCAGAAAACTGGTGGAGTATCGCGGCGCATTGCCAATTCCATAGACCGAAAGCGCCTGAAAAAACTGGTCGCCGAGCTGGAACTGGAAGAGGGCATGAGCGTGATCATCCGCACGGCGGGGCTTGATCGCAAGAAATCCGAAATCAAACGCGATTGCAGCTACCTGCTTAAGTTATGGAACACGATCCGCGAACAAGCTGTTTCTCTCAGTGCTCCGGCGCTGGTGAACGAGGAAGGTAATATTATTCGCCGCGCTTTGCGCGATGTTTATCACAGCGATATCGAAGAGATCATCGTTGAAGGCGACGCGGCCTATAATCAGGCCAAAGAGCTGATGAAACTCATGATGCCAAGCCACGTCAAGCGCGTGAAGGAGCATAAAGATCCTGTCCCGTTGTTCCGCAAGCTCCAAGTCGAAGACGAGCTGGACCTGCTGCACAGCAACGCGGTGCCTTTAAAATCTGGCGGCTCCATTGTTATCAGCCCTACCGAGGCTTTGGTATCCATCGACGTCAATTCGGGCCGTTCCACGCGAGAGCACAATATCGAAGAAACCGCTCTTAAAACCAATCAGGAAGCAGCTTCTGAAATCGCCCGTCAATTGCGCCTGCGTGACCTCGCAGGTCTTGTGGTGATCGACTTCATCGATATGATCGAATACCGCAACCGGCGTACCATCGAACGCGCGCTCAAGGATGCGCTTAAGACCGACCGCGCAAAAATCCAGGTGGGACGCATCAGCAACTTCGGGCTGCTTGAAATGTCACGGCAGCGGCTACGCTCAAGCTTGATGGAATCAAGCACCAGCGCATGCCCGATGTGCAAGGGAAGCGGCGTCGTGCGCTCACGCGAGTCGATCGCCATGATGCATCTGCGAGCACTGGAAGGCGAAGCCATCCGCGCCCGCTCCGGTAATGTTGCGTTACGCACCTCCCAGGAAGCCGCATATCATTTGCTGAACCATCGCCGATCCGATTTGATCCGCATTGAATCCGAGAGCGGCGCAAAAGTTACCGTGCTCGGCGATAACGCCTTTATCGGCGAGGATTACGTGGTCGAGCAATTGGGCAGCGGCAGGCCTGATGCACGCCGGGACGAAGATGGTCAAGGCGGAAGACGCGATTTCCGTCGGGATCGAAACCGAGATCGGGGATGGGATAAGAACCGGGACAGAAATCGGTTTAGAGACAGAGGTCGGGACTGGAACGCGCCGCAAAATGAATCCGCTCCTGCAACAGCCGTACCGGCATCTGCGGAAGCAGCGCAAGAAACAACGCAACCGCCCCAAAATAGAGACAGAAACAATGGCGACTTGCCGAATCGTGGTGATGGATATCGCCGTCGCGGTGGCCGTGGCCGTGGTCGCCGTCGCGACTGGCACACTAATGATCATTCGCAACCTTCGTCCTTTCCTTCAGGGCAGGAAGCCGCAGAAACGCAGGATTCTGTCTTGGCTTCGGAAACATCCATCCCCGAACCGGCGCGCACGCAGGCGCCGAAGCCGGAACCGTTTCCTGTCAGCCGCGAACCGGCGCGCGAATTCGCGCTGGCCGAAGTGACCACCAGCGACGCTCAGAAATCCGTACTGCGAGGACTGTGGAAAAAGATTACGGACTAGACCTAAAATCATGAAATATACTTGCCCGAGTTCACGTTTCCGCGTGCCTCTGGCGCTTCTGGCTCTGAGTGCAGCAGCACTGGCAGGAGCGTACGTCGCCGAATACGCCTTCGGGTTGAAGCCTTGCATCCTATGCCTCTACCAGCGGATCCCCTACGCCGTGGTGATCGCACTGGCGCTCCCTGGTCTTATCCTTTCCCGAAAGAAACCCGCCGGAAGTTGGTTGCCCACTCTTTCGACGTTGGCGTTTCTCGTTGGAGCAGGCATCGCGCTCTATCATGTAGGCATCGAACAGCAGTGGTGGGAGATGACGGAAAAATGCGCACAAGATACCTCCGCCATGACGCTGGAAGAACTGCGCCACCAGATCGCCGAAGCGTCTTTAGCGCGCTGTGACACACCCGCGATGGTGCTGCTCGGGATTTCCATGGCGGGATGGAATATGTTCTATTCCTTAGGCTGCGCCGCACTCAGCCTATTTCTTCTCTGGTGCAATAATGAAATCCGCAAAGAAAATTGACGATTGGCAGCCCGGCGATATCATGCCGCAAGAAGCGCTGGCGCGGATGATCCGCGTCAACCACGCAGGGGAGTATGGCGCCAAGCGGATTTATCAAGGCCAGCTCGCAGTGCTTGGAAAATCCCCCTGCGGCGAAACCATCCGCCACATGGCCGCGCAGGAAGAAAAGCACCTCGACACTTTCAGCAAGATGATTGTAGAACGCCGCGTGCGGCCTACCGCACTGCTGCCCCTGTGGCACATGCTGGGCTATGCGCTGGGCGCAGGTACAGCGCTGCTTGGCGAAAAAGCCGCGATGGCCTGCACCGTGGCCGTGGAGGAGGTGATTGATGAGCATTATGCCAGTCAGGAAGAAATTTTGGGTAATCAGGAAAAAGATTTGAAAAGAACCATCATCCAATTTCGCAAAGAAGAACTGGAGCACCGCGATATTGGCCTGGCGCACGATGCAGCGCACGCTCCCGCCTATCCCTTGCTCACCGCCTTTATTAAAACCGGCAGCCGTGCCGCAATCTGGCTTTCAAAGCGAGTTTAACTCTTTACCACCACCATCTTCTCCGCCAGCATGTCGCGCATAGTATAGCCGATGCCGCCCATACCGTAGCCGGAGCGCCTGCGTCCGCCGAAGGGCATCCAATCAACGCGGAAGGCGGTGTGATCGTTGATCATCACGGCGGTGGCGGCGAGCCGTTGCGCCACATCCATTGCGACTTTTATATTTTCAGAAAATACCGCTGCCTGGAAGGCATAGGGCAGCGCGTTGGCGCGTTGGATGGCGTCATCCCTCTTCTGATATCCATACACGCACACCACCGGGCCGAATACTTCTTCCGTTGATACCCTTACATTATCGGGTGGATTGAATAATACCGTAGGTGCATATGTGGTTTTTCCCAGCCGCTTTCCGCCCGTAAGCAGCTTCGCGCCCGCTTTCACGGCTTCATTGACCCATTCCTCCACACGGCCCGCTTCCTCTGCCCTTATCAGCGGCCCGACTTCGGTTTTCGCGTCGGTGGGATCTCCCACTTTTAATATTGCTGCCGCGGCAGCGATTTTACCGGCCAATTTCTTTGCCGTCTTTTCCGGGGCATAAATGCGCTGCACCGACACACACACCTGCCCGGCGTGATAGAATCCTCCCTTAATAAGCGGCGGCACGACGGCATCCGGATCCACCGTATCATCCACAATCACCGGCGCCACGCCGCCATGCTCCAGCGCGCAACGCACGCCCGGCGCCAAGTTTCTCC
>CAZXYG010000001.1:44277-46593 GCA_964644885.1 uncultured Rickettsiales bacterium | reverse complement strand
CCTACTTTTGCCGAGCCAATGAAGGTGAGGAAGGCGATACGCTCATCCGCCGCAAGCTTCCTCGCCGTTTCATTGTCGCAGACGCAAACCTGGCACCAGCCTTCGGGCAGACCCGCCTCATGCAGCAATGCCACAAGCTTCAGGCAATTGAGCGGCGTGGCGGACGCAGGCTTGACGATCACCGGGCAACCCGTGGCCACGGCAGGTATCACCTGATGCACGATGAGATTGAGCGGGTGGTTGAATGCGCTGATGGCGAGTACCACGCCCGCCGGTTCCTTGATGGTGAAGGCGATACGCCCCACCGAAGCCGCCGTATGCCCCATCGGGATTTCCGTACCGTGAATATGGCGTATCTCCGCAGCGGCAAGATCGATGCCGTCTATTGCACGCGCCACTTCCACACGCGCGTCCATCAACGGCTTGCCGCCTTCCTGCGCGATCAGCAGCGCGAATTCTTCCTTGTGTTTTTCCACCAACTCCGCGAGTTTTTTGAGTATTGCAATACGCCGATGCGCGGGCAGCCAGCTCTCGCGGTTTTCATGCAGACGTACAGCCCTGGCCAGCATGGCTTCGGCTTCCTTGGTTGAATGCCTAGGCGCGGCGCCGATCATGGCGCCGTCATAGGGAGAAATAACTCGCATTTCGAAAGGCATGGCCCAACCGTAAGACGTATAGCCGCTGCGATCAAGATCTATAATAATAAGAAGAAGCTATAGGCGAACCATCATGGCATCCAGAAATAGACTATACGACCCTATGCTCTGATTTGAATACGCCGCCACGCTCGCGCATTTCCTGCTCAGATAAGGGCTTATCGCCAGGCGGCAGCAAGGAAGCGCCAAATAGTTGGATATCTCCTCTCCCCGGCGGCACAGGTCCAAGCGCTTTTTCTCTTGGGATACCGTATTTCTCGCCATCAGCATTGATTGCTTCTAGCAATGCTTTAATGGCTTCTACCTCTTCAAGAAATTTATCCCTAGGATCGCTAAAAATCCAATGTTTCCCATAATTCGCCTTGACTATGATCTTACCTTCAGGGGAGGAAAGATGAATAATAAACTTATCCGCATCGGTACCTCCGACGACTTGATCCATCACTTCCCGCAGAGCATAGAGCATCTGTTCGTTTGCTCGCCCGGAAGACAATGTAAACTCAAACTCGTAAACGTTATCTTCAAAGAAACCGCTACTAACCGTTCGCTCCTGAAAGGAACCCGCTGCAGCCGCGAGTCTTTTCATAGCAGGGCTGTTGCCTGCCATAATATCTCTTATTTCAGCCTTTTTATCGTTTAACTTTCTTATGGCATCGCTTGGATTATTATTGATAACGTCGGCGTCCAGGAGAATTCCGGTGTTATATTCCGCGCCCTTCAGGCCATTGATTTGATCGAATATTATTCCATTGTTGACCGCAATGGGCCTCGGCAACGAAGAAGGGGGCGGCAATCCTTGGTCTGCCAGTAACACTATCAACCGCTTTGCAATACAATTATCCCATCCTGCACTCGGTGGATCAAACTTCTTATCAGAACGCGATGAGATAAAAACATACGCTTTCTCCTTCTCGTCGTATGTTACGATAAAACCCGTTTCCTGGGATATTTTCTTTGCTGTTTCATCAGACATAAATGCTCCCCGTAACCATGGCCTGAGTATTGTAACAGCAAAAGGTTAATAGAATATTAACAAATCTCCGCTTTCCGCGCGAAATTATGCTCCGCCGTTATGAACCGTGCGGTGCCGGTGCGCGAGCGCATCACCAGCGAATGCGTGACGGCACGGTTTCCGGGGTAACGGCGCACGCCTTCCAGCATCCAGCCGGAAGTCACTCCGGTAGCGGCGAACATCACGTCGCCGCGCGCCATTTTCTCCATTGTGTATTTCCTGTCGAGGTCGGAAATGCCCATGCGCTTGGCGCGCTCGATCTGGGCCTTGTCGCCGCCGAACACCAGCCGCCCTTGCATCTGCCCGCCGCAGCACCGCAACGCCGCCGCCGCCAGCACGCCCTCCGGCGCGCCGCCGATGCCCATATACATATCCACGCCGGTCTCAGGCCGCGTGGCGGCGATGATACCCGCTACGTCACCATCCTGGATAAGCTGGATGCGCGCGCCCGCCTCGCGGGTTTTGGCGATCATTTCTTCATGGCGCGTCCGCTGCAGAATCACCACCAGAAGGTCGGCAATCTCGCATTTCTTGGCCTTGGCCAGATTCTTAAGGTTTTTCGCGGGCGCATCGTCAAGATCAATCACGCCTTCAGGCAACCCGCCGCCTACCGCGATTTTGTTCATGTACACGTCGGGCGCGTGGAGA
>CAZXYG010000001.1:43716-44267 GCA_964644885.1 uncultured Rickettsiales bacterium | reverse complement strand
CTGCGTGCTGCCAACTTTTTCACCGATATAAAGCATGGGCGCCTTGTCGCGCTCACCTTCGCCGATGACTACCGTGCCTTCAATGTCGAGACCGTTTAGCGCCTGTCGCATGGCGTTGACCGCCGCACGATCAGCGGCTTTCTCGTCGCCGCGTCCCATCAGCCGCGAACTGGAAAGCGCCGCCGCCTCGGTGACACGCGCGGCCTCAAGCGCCAGATTCTTGCCCAAGGTGTAATTTTCGTTATCCATGCTCATTCTCCCATTTAGAACCTCTCTCTATACCCTAAAGAAAAGCTAGAGGAAATTTAAAATAAACCCCAATAGTATAATCTGCGGCAAGGTAACAAGCGGCAGAAAGAGGGCGATTTTCCACGAGCGCATGGTTTCTTTCAGCACCATGATCTCGGTGTAATCGGTCGAGACGCCCGCCATCAGGAAAGCGAAGCCGTTGCCGGGCGCATGGGCGCCGGTGATGATTTCCGCCGCGATCGGCGTCGAGCCTTCCGAGCATACTTCGAGGATTGTGGCCGTGAACAAGGTGGCCATCAACC
>CAZXYG010000001.1:42030-43706 GCA_964644885.1 uncultured Rickettsiales bacterium | reverse complement strand
CCATCAACCCCAGGAAAGTAGGCCCGAAGGTGCTGGCGAAAAACTCGGTGGGCATGAAAGCGCGCAACGCCGCCGCCAGAACGATACCCAACAATAACCACCGCACAATCATGCGCGACTCCTTCAATCCGCCCAGAAAAACCGTCTGCACCAAGGAGGGGCGAAGCTTTGACTCGCGTAAACGTGTCTTTAATTCCCGCCAAAAATGAAAATCCTCCGGCAGTTCCGTTTTGTTCGGGTTGCTCGGTAATATAGATTTTTTAACTAGATAGTTGAATATGATGCCGGAGAGTATGGCCACTATGGCTGAAAGAGCGATAAAGATCAGAGTGAGTTTCAAGCCGATAAGCGCCCACAGAATGAAGGTAAGCGAAAAGGAATTCCACGGGCTGGCGATCAGGAAGGCCATGACCTGCCCCAGGCTGGCGCCGCGCTCATAGAGCTTCATGCCTATAAGCAAAATACCATGGCTGCACAGATCGAACAGCAGCCCCGCCAGCGTGGCCCTCGCCACGCCGCCCGCCGTATCGCCGCGCCCCAGTATCGCCATCACGAATTCGCGCGGGATCAGCCCGATCAGCCCTACAAACATAATACCCAACGCAATGCCCCACCATACCTGGTTCATGATGGCGAACACGGCATGCGAAAAATGCATCGCCGCGCCTTCACCTTCCGGCATCAGCAAGGCGAGCAGATAGGACGGAACGACAACGAAAAGCGTGCCCCAGAGCAGATAATTGCGACGGCGGCGGTGCGGATGGCAGTGATTTTTCATAAAAACCTTCCCCTTCCCCAGCGTCATCTCCCGATTTTTTGCGTCAGAAAAAACTATAGGGAGAACCATTCCGTGATGCAACGAAGATAGATGGCCCTATAATCGCTGCGCGATTCGGGCCATGACGCCGAAAATTATTGGTATGCTGGAGAAGCTATACTACGCCGCATGCGGGATTGGATAGCCCGCCATGCGTTCGCATTTCCTGACGGGATACACGGCTTTACCGTTCCCCGGCAACGCAAGGGAAGCCGCGAATGCCTTGGCATCCTCCACCGGTAACGGTCCAAGTACCTTCTTTTCCGGCGTTATCTGCTTCGCAGCCTCTTTCAGTTTTTCCTTAATAGCTCCAAAATCTTTCGCGAACGCTTCTTTTGCGTTACTTCCAAACCAGTCCTTATAGTCCGCCTTGACGGTAATCGTATTGCCTTCCAGAGACACTACAAAACTCCCGTTAACTTCAGTTGCAATCTTCCTTATAGCCTGAAGATGCCGAACACCCACCCCCTCAAAGAAAAAGGTAAAACCTCGACTATCTTTAGTGTAACCATCATCAAATACTTTTTCTTGTAAATTTGCCATATGAGAAGCAACCTTCGTCAAAGCAACGTCCGCAACATTCTTACCCTGCATTATTCCTATGATTTCATCCCTATTCTGCTGCAGAATCTTAATAACATTGTCACTATGCTTGTCGATAATCTTGGCATTAAGCGCAACCGCATTTAAATACTTACCTTCAAAAGGACTAGCCAAAAGTTCAGCATCCATAATGATATTCTGTGTTCCAAAATTGGTAAGCGATCCTTGTAAATCACTCAACAATTCTTTCATTCTGTCCGTTTTTAATTCTTCCATGTCCGGCTCGTCAGTTAACGACGTCACTAAAAGATAGGTG
>CAZXYG010000001.1:28993-42020 GCA_964644885.1 uncultured Rickettsiales bacterium | reverse complement strand
AAACGGCATTTCAGTGTGAATAACCACCAAGCCTGTGGCTTGCCTAATTTTATCCGCTGTTTTCTCAGACATAAGATGCTCCTAAAAAATTTTCTACGATCATTCTAGCGACAAAAGGTTAGCAACCTGTTAACAGAATACAAATTTCTATGCATCCAGATTGGTGACGTTCAGCGCGTTTTCGACGATGAAGTCGCGGCGAGGCTCGACGATCTCGCCCATCAGGGTGCTGAAAACCTCCTCGGCCTCCTCGGCATGCTCCACCTTCACCTGCAGCAGCGTGCGCGATTCAGGGTCAAGCGTGGTTTCCCAGAGCTGCTCGGCGTTCATCTCGCCCAGGCCCTTGAACCGGCTGATGGTGGCGCCTTTTTTACCCAGCTCCATGATTCTTTCCAGCAGTTGCAGAGGCGTATACACCGCAAAGGATTCTTCCTTGCGCTTCAGGGTAAGCGGCGCGTCAAAGACCTCGCCCATTTCCTTAACCATCTTGTTAAGTTTAGAGAATTCAGAACTTTTCAAGATAGCGGCATCGAGAATAACCTGCTCGAAGACTCCGCGCACGGTGCGCGTAAGCGCGATACCGTCCTGGCCTTTCAACAAGCCCTTCCAATGGAAACGATCCAGTTCGCCTTGATTGAGGCGCGCGGCGATGGAAACAGCGGCTTTTTCCGAGACAATTTCCCCAAATGCGGCCGCCAGCGCCGCCGCCTGCAACACCGGCGCCGGAACGCGCCGCGCCCAACCATGCACCTGCCGGGCGAAGCCGCGCACGGCGGTAACGATGCGCCGCAAATCTTCGCCGCCATATTGCGTTTTTTGCCCAGAGACAAGCACCGCTTCCTCCAGCGCATGAGCAATCACGTATTCCTCGAACGCTGCGTCATCCTTGAGATAGACCTCGCTAGCGCCGCGCTTTACCTTATAGAGCGGCGGTTGCGCGATATAGAGATAGCTTTTTTCGATGATCTCCGGCATCTGGCGGTAGAAGAAGGTAAGCAGCAGCGTGCGGATATGCGAGCCATCTACATCAGCATCGGTCATGATGATGATCTTGTGGTAGCGCGTTTTTTCGATGTCGAATTCCTCGCCGATACCGGCGCCGATTGCGGTAATCAACGTGCCGATCTCCTGCGAGGAGAGCATCTTGTCGAAGCGCGCGCGCTCGACATTGAGGATTTTGCCCTTGAGCGGCAGGATGGCTTGGTTAACGCGGCTTCGGCCCTGCTTGGCAGATCCGCCGGCGCTGTCTCCCTCGACGATGAACAGTTCGCTTTTGGCTGGATCGCGCTCCTGGCAATCCGCCAGCTTGCCTGGCAGGCTGGCCACATCCAGCGCACCCTTGCGCCGTGTAAGTTCGCGGGCCTTGCGCGCCGCCTCGCGCGCCATCGCCGCTTCGATCGCCTTGCCGAGGACGAGTTTACCCTCCGCCGGGTGCTCTTCGAACCACTGGCCCAGCTTGTCGTTAACGATGTTCTCGATCACGGGACGCACCTCGGAACTCACGAGTTTATCCTTGGTCTGCGAGGAGAATTTTGGATCCGGCACCTTGGCCGAAATCACGCAGGTGAGTCCTTCGCGCGCATCCTCGCCGGTAAGCGCGATTTTCTCCTTTTTGCCCAGCCCGTGAGTGGAGGCGTAGGCGTTGATCAGGCGCGTGAGTCCGGCGCGGAAACCCTGGAGATGGGTGCCGCCGTCACGCTGGCGGATATTGTTGGTAAAGCACAGCACATTCTCGTGATAGCTGTCGTTCCAGCCCAGAGCGATTTCTACGCTGATGCCGTCTTTTTCGCTATGGATGAGAATCGGCTGGTGCAGCGCCTTCTTATTGCGGTCGAGATACTGCACGAAGGCTTTGACGCCGCCCTCGAAAAACAAGTCCTCGGTGCGCGGTTCTGCCCCGCGATGATCGCTAAGCACAATGCGCACGCCGGAATTGAGGAACGCCAATTCGCGCAGGCGGTGCTCCAGCGTTTCGAAATCGAATTCGGTCATGGTGAAGGTTTTGGGTGAAGGCAGGAAGGTTACCGTTGTGCCTTTCTTACCCTCCACCTTGCCCAGCGCTTTCAGCGGAGCCACAGCCACACCCTCGTGGAATTCGACGAAATGTTCCTTGCTGTCGCGATAAATAGTGAGTTTAAGCCACGTGGAGAGGGCGTTCACCACCGAGATGCCTACACCGTGCAAGCCACCGGATATCTTATAGGTGTTGGCGTCAAACTTTCCGCCCGCGTGGAGCTGCGTCATGATCACCTCAGCAGCGGAAATACCCTCTTCCTTGTGAATTTCAACCGGGATGCCGCGACCGTTATCGGTAACCGTGGCGCTTCCGTCGGCGTTAAGAATGACCTCCACGCGATCGCAATAGCCCGCCAGCGCCTCATCCACGGCGTTGTCCACGGCCTCGTAGATCATGTGATGCAAGCCGGAGCCGTCGTCGGTATCCCCGATATACATACCGGGGCGCTTGCGCACCGCTTCAAGGCCTTTCAGGACCTTAATCGCGTCCGCGCCGTAATTGTTTTCCGGCGTGGTTTCCGGGGCCATTTCCGCCTCTTTTGGTTTGGGCTGAATCATAGGCCAGGAGTTTAGCCGGAAACGTGTCCGTTCTCAATGAGAAAAAATCGGGAAAACGTCCTGAAATCCTTAAAAAAACTCCGGTCGGTTCCGGTCAGCCAGCTTTGCGCCCCCAAGTGCCTGATTTCTTCGAATAATGCCCCTCGTTTTTTATCGTCGAGATGGGCCACCACTTCATCGAGCAATAACACCGGTATATCACCGCCGCGTTGCTGCCGAGCACGGCAGCTGGCAAGAGTTATGGCCAACAACAATGCCTTTTGCTCACCGGTAGAACTTTGCTCGGCGGGAAGTCCCCGATAATAGGCCGTGAAATCGCTGCGGTGCGTGCCATGCTCTGTGCGCCCCAGCATGGCGTCTCCCGAGCGGCTTTGCTCCAGCCGTTCCATCAACCCTTCTTCCACGGATAACGCGCTCGTGTTTTCAAGCCCCTCTTCCACCGCGCCACGCACCGCAAGATCGGCCACGGGAAATGCACCGCTGCCCGCTTTCATGGCTTCCCGCAAAATATGGATGGTTTCACGGCGCGCGGCGGCAATAGATACCGCCTGCTCGGCCATGCGCCGCTCCAAAACGCCCAGCCACTCCGCATCCGGATAAGAGTGTTTAAGTAACCGCTGGCGCTCAGCGCGAGCGTGGTCATACATAGCAAGATGGCGGACATGCTCGGGATAAAACATGGGAACAAGCCTGTCCAAATAGGCCCGCCGCGATGCCGAACCCTCCAGAAAAAGAGAATTCATCTGCGGCGTCAGCCAGCATAACGCAATAATTCCGGAGAGTGCGGCCTGCCCGCGCTGTACTGTTCCATTGATTTTAACAATGCGCTTATCCACTTCGCCATCACCATTCCGTCCCGTACCGACTGTGGTTTCCATGCCCGCGCCGTCGCGTATGATGGCGGAAACCGTCCAGGGTTGGTTGGCAAATGCTCCCGAGGAATCGGCCTTCTCGGTTCGGCGTTCGATCTCAGCAAGTTGCGCTCCGCGAAGCCCGCGCCCTGGCGCAAACAGCGAAACCGCTTCAAGGATGGTGGTCTTACCGCTGCCGTTTTCGCCGGTCAGCACCACGGAGTTATCTCCCGGCTCCAGCGCAAGCTGAGAAAAATTACGGAAATTAAGCAGATACAGCCGCAATACACGATAAACATACGCGCGGCGGCAATCCGGCTCTTCCTCTATTACCAGCCGATTTTCCTGCACTGCATGCACGGTTTTCACAAAGGCAAAGATGCCAGAAATGCATGGGAGTTGCGAGGATTATTTACAGGCGTTTACCAACGCAAAATCACCGCTCCCCAGGTAAGCCCGCCGCCGACGGCCTGCATCGCCACCACATCGCCTTCCTTAATGCGGCCATCTTCACGCGCAACATGCAGCGCCAACGGGATCGAAGCCGCGGAAGTGTTGCCGTGCCTATCCACGGTGGACACCAGTTTATGCAGCGGAATACCCAGCTTTTTGACCGAAGCCGTCATAATGCGCAGATTGGCTTGGTGCGGAACCATCCACGTCACATCGCGGACACCCAGTCCGGCCTTATCCAGGGCTTCCTCGGTACACGAAGCCATTTTTTCGATAGCGAGCTTAAATACTTCCTGCCCGTACATCTTGATGACGCCCGCCGCGCCGGTGGAACTAGCGCCGCCGTCCACAAACAGCAGGTCGCGCGTGCGCCCGTCGGAATGGATAGCTGACGAGAGAATCCCGCGCGCGCCTTCTTCTGCAGCCTGGAGCACCACTGCGCCCGCGCCGTCGCCGAACAGGATGCAGGTATTGCGGTCGGTCCAATCGACAATGCGGGTGAGCATATCGGCGCCGATTACCAGGATGGTTCGGAATGCGCCGGTGCGAATGAAAGCATCGGCCATGGAAAGCGCGTAGACGAAGCCGGTGCACGCGGCCTGGATATCAAACGCCGCGCCGCGTGTCATGCCGAGCATGGCCTGCACGCGCGTAGCGGTTGCCGGAAACGTATTGTCCGGCGTGGTCGTGGCGACGATGATGAGATCCACGTCGCCAACCGCAATGCCCGCGTCCTTTAGCGCATTCTCCCCGGCATGGGTAGCGAGATCTGAGGTCTGCTCGTTCTCAGCGCCAACTCGCCTCTCGATGATGCCGGTGCGTTCGCGGATCCACTCGTCGCTGGTATCGACAAGCTGCTCCAGCTCCCGGTTGGTAAGCACTTTCTGCGGCAGATACACACCGCATCCTTTGATGACAGCTTTCGGCATCACGCCTCGGGATACAGCGCACTCTCCGAGCGTTCCATCTCTTCCACGATTTTCGCATTGATGTCGTTGGAAGCCAGTCGCAGAGCAGTGCCGATGGCATTGGCGATGCCGGTTTCATCCATGCCGCCGTGGCTCTTGACGACAATGCCATTGAGGCCCAACAACATCGCACCGTTATGCAGGCGCGGGTCGAGCTTGGTGGCGAATTTTCTAAGCGCGGCACGCGAACACAGATAGCCAAGCCAAGCCAGGAACGAGCTTTTATAAGCGTCACGCAGGAAAGAGACGCACATGCTGGCGGTTCCCTCGAGCGTTTTCAGCGCGATATTCCCGGAAAACCCGTCGGTCACAATCACGTCCGCAGCACCTTCAGCGATAGCGTTACCTTCGATATGACCGCAAAAATTGAGGCCGTTTCCTACCGTGCGAAGCATCTCGGCAGCTTCACGCACGGATTCATTGCCCTTGGCTTCCTCGGTGCCGATATTGAGCAAGCGGATGCGCGGGCTTGGAAGCCCCAGCATCACGCGGGCGAAGGCATCGCCCATCACCGCGAACTGGAACAGATTATTGGCGTCGCAATCGACGTTGGCGCCGATATCGAGCATGATGCAGTTATCTTTTTTGGTAGGCAGCACGCCGGTGATAGCCGGACGATCAATGCCGGGCAGCGTCTTGAGTAGGATTTTTGACATCGCCATCAGCGCGCCGGTATTTCCGGCGGAAACAAGGGCATCGGCTTTGTTATCGCGCACCGCCATAATCCCCAGCGCCATGCTGGAACGACGGCCCTTGCGCAGCGCCACCGAAGGTTTTTCATCGTTCGAAATCACATCCGGCGTATGGTGGACTTCCGAGCATCCCTTCAGCCCGGCATGACGCTCCAACAGCGGCGCAATGCGCCGTTCATCACCGTAAAGAAGAAAGCGCGTATCCGGGTATTTATCGAGCGCCAGCAACGCCGCTTTGATAACGGCGTCCGGGGCGCGGTCCCCGCCCATGACATCCAAAGCTATGCAGAGCCTTTCCCGGGACACGTGCGAGGGTCCGGAAAGAAAGCCTATGCCTGTTCGCCGGCGTCCTGCGTCGCAGCGGGCGCGATCACCTGCCGCCCGTTATAGTACCCATCGGGGGAGATGTGGTGCGGCCGCTTCAACGCGCCGGTGGTGGCGTCTTCCACTACGTTCACAGGCCCAAGCGCGTGATGCGAGCGGCGCTGGTTGCGCCGGGAGGGGGAGGTTTTTTTCTTGGGAACAGCCATTGCAACTTACCCTTTCCTGTTATACCATTGCCGCGTCGCGGAAGGCTCGCGTCGCGCCCACCTTACATGAAGGCGCCCTTATAATACAGGTTTTTTACTAAATCCAGCGATTTGACAGAAAAATGATAAAATTCAGATGCGGAAATAAGACAATCGGTTTTATAGGAGCCGCCACACTTCTTTTCTCTGCGTGCGTCAACACGCATGGCGACCGCGGTTATATGGCCAAATTCTCGCATCACGACCAGATCAAGCCCGGCGTCACGGATAAAGAGGGCGTACTCGGCATCATGGGAAGCCCCTCCGCCACCTCCGGCTTCGGCCAGGAAACCTGGTATTATATCTCCACGCGCACGTCGCAAGCCGCTTTCTTCGATCCCAAGATCGAAGGGCAAAAGGTCATCGCGGTGACTTTCAATCCAAGCGGCATCGTGGGAAAAGTGACGGTGGATGAAGGAAAGAACCGCCGCGATATCGCCATTTCCGGGGATAAAACGCCTACCGCCGGCCACGACGTCAATGCCGTCGAACAGCTATTGGGAAATCTGGGAAGATTCAATACGGATAGAGCGCAGAACCCTTAATGCAATTGTGTCAATAACGCCTCTCAAAACCTCGCCCCTCAGGGCCTGAACTGTATCTTCCAAAAGACTTTTTTCCATTAAAAGCATTGCTCGATCTTATGCTTTTTCTCGCAGAATCCACCCTCTGCATTTTCTCTAAATCCACCTCAGCTATTGTTTGCAGTACGTTAATATCTTTGTGCGTTTGAACCATAATCGTATAACTATGCTTTGGCTTATCGGTACCATGCTCGCGCACGCTGCCTGCGCGTTTACTAGCGGCAACTTCGGCTTCCCTATCCGCAGCCGTTCTTCTAGGAAGAAGCTCAATGGCCATCTGCTTTTTATTTTTTAGAGGAGGAGCTTCGCCATCCTCCTCAGTCACGAATGTCGATAGTGCAACGCCTTTCAGGCCCATTGTCGAAGCACGCTCAAGGCCGCCTACGAACCGATACGCCTCAAGAAACGTCATTTCCCCTATTGAGATTTCCACCTTGTTTTCTGCAACCGGCGTGACTTTAAACTTACTCTTCCCGCACTGCCAGATCTTGGCAAGCGTTTCGGTTGCTTGCGCTTGCAGGTTTTGTGGGTTTTTCGCCACCATATGCCTCTTATAATATTGGATCACAGGCCTTATGTCAAAAGACCCGAAAAAGTCTGTTCGCTTATCCCAATTTCTTCTTCAGAATCCCGTTCACCGCTGCCGGGTTGGCCTTGCCCTGGGAAAGTTTCATCACCTGACCGACGAAAAAGCCGAAGAGCTTATCCTTGCCCGCCTTGTATGCCGCCACTTCATTCGGGTTGGCGTCCAGCACCTCGTCAATGATTTTCTCGATGGCGCCGGTATCCGTGACCTGGCGCAGGCCTTTCTCCTCCACGATCGCGGCAGCGTCCTTCCCCGTCTCGAACATGAGATCGAGCACGTCCTTGGCGATCTTGCCGGAAATGGTATCGTCCTCGATCAGCCGTAACAGCCCGCTTAGTTGCGCTGCCGATACCGGGCATTCCTCGATCAATTTTCCGGCCCTGTTGAGCCGCCCGAACAGCTCCGCCGTCACCCAGCTCGCGGCAAGCTTGGGGTCATGCCCCCCGGCCACTTCCTCGAAATAATCCGCCGATGCCTTATCCGCCACCAGCACACCGGCATCGTAGGGCGAAAGCCCCAGCGTTCTCATGTAACGGTCTTTCTTGGCGTCCGGCAGTTCGGGCATGTCGTTCGCTACGCTATTCACAAACGCTTGCTCCAGCACAAGCGGGTAAAGGTCCGGATCGGGAAAATAGCGGTAGTCATGCGCCTCTTCCTTGGAGCGCATGGTGCGCGTTTCATCCTTATTAGCATCATAGAGCCGAGTTTCCTGGTTGATCGTGCCGCCGCCTTCGATGATTCCGATCTGGCGGTTGGCCTCGTAGTTTATGGCATGGATCACATTGCGGATGGAATTTAGGTTCTTGATCTCGCAGCGCGTGCCGAGTTTGTCGCCGGGACGCCTCACCGAAACATTAGCGTCGCAACGCATGGAGCCTTTTTCCATGTCGCCGTCGCAACTGCCGAGGTAGCGCAGAATGATGCGGAGCTTTTTCAGATATTCCCCCGCTTCCTCCGCCGAACGCAAATCCGGCTCGGAAACGATCTCCATCAACGCGACGCCAGCGCGGTTAAGATCAATGAAGGTGCTGTCTGGACTTTGATCATGCATGGATTTCCCGGCATCCTGCTCCAAATGGATGCGCGTCACGCCCACCGCGCGCGTCGAGCCGTCCGGCATATCGAGAACGATCGTGCCCTTGCCCACGATGGGTTCGAGGAATTGCGAAATCTGGTAGCCCTGCGGCAGGTCGGCGTAGAAATAATTCTTGCGGTCGAATACCGAGTGCAGATTGATCTGGGCTTTCAGTCCCAGCCCCGTGCGCACCGCCTGCTCGACACAATATTCGTTGATGACCGGCAGCATCCCCGGCATGGCGGCATCCACCAGCGAAACCTGCGTATTCGGCTCCGCGCCGAACCGCGTGCTCGCGCCCGAGAACAGCTTGGATTCGGACTTCACCTGCGCGTGGACCTCCAGCCCGATGACCAGCTCCCACTCGCCGGTATTGCCTTTGATGAGAGGAGCGGCTTTCATGCATTGTCCTTCTTTTTATAGCCACCCTTACCCCAGCCCTCACCCTTGAAGAGAGAGATCGGCGGCGTCAGACGCCGGGTGAGGGTGAGCGTTTTCACAACCTCTTCCTTCGTGGCATAGTCGCCTGTATCCGCTTCTTTCATCAGCGCACCGAATATCGCATCTTCAGAAATCTTTGCCATTCACGCCACCTTCCTCTTTTCCACCATCCGCGGCCTTGCGGTGAAGTTGGCGGCTTCCTCTATGGCGGAAGCGATGCGGAAACACATGGCCTCGTCAAACGGTTTGCCGATGACCTGCAAGCCTAGCGGCAGGCCCTCCTTCGATAGGCCGCCCGGCAGTGAAATGCCGGGCAAGCCGGCCAGGCTGGTAGGCACGGTGAAAATATCGTTGAGATACATGGTAACCGGATCATCGGTATTCTCGCCGATGCCGAACGCCGCCGAGGGCGTGGTGGGGGTGAGAATCGCATGCACCTTCTCGAATGCCTGCTGGAAATCGCGCGCGATCAGCGTGCGCACGCGCTGCGCCTTTTTGTAATAAGCATCGTAATAACCCGCCGAAAGCACATAGGTGCCGATCAGAATACGCCGTTTCACTTCCGCGCCGAAGCCCTCGCCGCGGCTTTTTTCGTACATATCGTCAAGCGAATGGACTTCTTCCTTCGTGCGCCAGCCGTAACGCACCCCGTCATAACGCGCGAGGTTGGAGGAAGCCTCCGCCGGAGCCACGATGTAATAGGTGGGCAGCGCGTATTTCGTATGCGGCAGCGAAATGTCCACAATCTCCGCGCCCGCCGCTTTCAGCCACGCCGCCCCCTGCTCCCAGAGTTTCTTGATTTCCTCCGGCATGCCGTCCACCACATATTCCTTGGGTATGCCGATTTTCATGCCCTTCACATCCGCGGAAAGCTCAGCTTGCCAGTTGGGCGCCGGCTGATCCACCGACGTGGAATCCTTGGGGTCGAAGCCGCTGACGGCCTGCAGCGCGATCGCCGCGTCCCGCACGCTGCGCGTGAACACGCCCGCCTGATCCAGCGAGCTGGCAAACGCGATCATTCCCCAGCGCGAGCAACGCCCATAGGTGGGCTTAATGCCCACGGTGCCCGTGAACGAGGCGGGCTGCCGGATCGAGCCGCCGGTATCGCTGCCCAATGCTGCAATGCACAATCTCGCCGCCACCGCCGCCGAGGAACCGCCGGAGGAGCCGCCCGGCACCAGGTCGGCATTGTCGCCCTTGCGCTTCCACGGATTGATGACGTTGCCGTAATGACTCGTGATATTGGCCGACCCCATGGCGAATTCGTCCATGTTGGTCTTGCCCAGCATCACCGCTCCCTGCTCGAAAAGCTTGGTGGTGACGGTGGATTCATAGGGTGGCGTGAAGCTGTCCAGTATGTGCGAGCACGCGGTGCTACGCACGCCCTTGGTGCAATATAAATCCTTCACGCCGAAGGGGATGCCTTCCACCAGCCCGGCCTGGCCCCTGGCCAGCTTCGCGTCGGAATTTCTTGCCTGTTTGCGCGCCAGATCGAAAGTTTCGGCGACGAAGGCATTAAGACCGCGCGCCGCCTCGCAGGCCTCGATGTGCGCCTCGGTCAATTCCAACGCGCTGAATTTCTTGTTCTGCAGCCCGTCACGGGCCGCAGCAAGGTTCAGTTCGGTAAGTTCACTCATTTTTCACTAAACTCTAAACTCAAGACTCTAACCACTACTCCACTACCTTGGGTACCACGAAACAATCGAAGCCCGCCTCCGGCGCGTTGGCCAGCACGCCCTCCTTGATGGCACCGTCGGTGACTTTATCTTCGCGCATGCGCAGCGTATATTGTCCCACCCCGGCCATAGCCACGCCGTCGGTATTCACCGCCTGCAACTGCTCCACCCAGCCCAGAATGCCGTTCAGCTCGCCGGTATAGGCTTCAAGCTCACCTTCGGTAAGCCTGAGCCGCGCCAGCTTGGCGATTTTCCTGACGTCGTTCTGATTGAGCATAATGTTCATCTACTCCCGCCGTCATTCCCTGAGTTTTGCAAAGCAAAACTATAGGGGAATCCATCTTTTTATAGATGGCCCTATAATCGCTGCGCGATTCGGGCCATGACGCCGAATTATAAAAGCAACAGGCGTGTTTCTAAAATCTTTGCCCTGAAAACGCAAGGCTAAAGCGCCAACGTACACCACACCGGCACGTGGTCGGAGGCTTTGGCTTCGCCGCGAACGGCGGCGTCGATGCCGGTTTCCTGCACGCAATCCGCCGCCTGTGGAGAAAGGAGCAAATGGTCGATGCGCATGCCGTGGTTGCGCTCCCACCCGCCGCCGCGGTAATCCCACCAGCTAAAGCCTTGTTCATTCGGATGCGCCGCCCGCCACACGTCCGTCATGCCCAGGTGGAGAATGCTCCGCAACCGTTTCTGCTCCTCCGGGTGGAAGCAGACGGTGCCGCGCAAAGCGCCAGGATCACATACGTCGATATCCTCCGGCGCGACGTTATAATCCCCGCCGATCACCAGCATTTCATCATAGGTAAGCAGCGTTTTCATATGCTCGCGCAGCCGCTCCAGGAATTTCAGCTTGTATTGGAATTTTTCCGATTCCGGCGACTGGCCGTTGGGCACATAGACGCTGGCGATGCGCAGAATCGCTGGTCGTTTGTCGTTGGCCGTTGGTCGAGGGAGAGAAATCACCGCTTCGATATACCGCGCTTCCTGATCGTTTTCATCGCCGGGCAGCCCTTTAGCTACGTCCTCAATGGGGAATTTTGAGAGAATCGCCACGCCGTTATAAGTCTTCTGGCCGTGAATGGCGAGATTATAGCCCAGATCCTCGAATTCCAGCGCCGGGAAAGCTTCCTCCAGGCATTTAAGTTCCTGAAGCAGAAGAATATCCGGCTTGGCCTCCCGCACCCATGCCAGTACGTTAGGCATCCGCGCCTTGATGGAGTTTACGTTCCAGGTGGCGATTGTGAGATGAGTCATTGAAAAAATCCTGATTTTATTAAGTTTAACTATTTATTAATCTTATTCGCATATAATACGAATAAATAAACGAGTCTTCACATGCAAGATATCAAAGGCAAAGGTAGAATTGTCTCTATAACCGTACGTAAAAATAAAGACATCAAAAATCCAAATCCACAAGAGATAGAATTCACCCTTATCTATAGAAATGATCATGGAGAGTTTATCAGAGAGCACAAAGAAAAACTTGTCCTCATAGAAGACAGGAGCCTTACAGAAGGCAAGCCGAGAAATCGCTGGGCATACAAATCAACAGGAGGATTAGATGATTATATTTTGCCAATTCAGGGCGGAGATGTCATCCCTCCTGGGCGGGCGCCTTTTCAAGATAGGAACTTTGGCGTAATAAAACGATTAATGGATATGCTTGGTAACGATAGTGCTTACTCCAACAACACAAACGTTTTTATTTATGATGGAAAGGGACACGTGAAAAGTAGCAATAGAAGCGAAGTATTAGAGATTATTATGGATATGAAGAGTATTAAGTTAGACAACCGCCAGGATAAAGGTGCCTTTATTTTACCAGAGGGCATACGGCTTACTGATGCAAACCCAGTATTTGCGCATGGTAGTTCTTTTTCTCCTGGAATAGCCCCAAATGAAAATAACAACACAAAGAAATTTTCCCCAACGGTTTAATAATCAGAGCACTGTCCCCGTCCCGGCAACGAGATGTCTATTTCATCGCCGACATTGGAACTCTAAGCATCGCCCTGCAAACCTTCTGCCGCGGGCGGAGGCGGAGGGATTGCGGATTTCAAGACATTCCGGCCTGCCACGCTCATGCAAGCGCGTTGGGCCGCCACCTTGATCGAAGTCATGCGCCAGGCGGCGTTATATGGTGCAGGCTTATGCCGGCATCATTATTCTTCTTGAAAAGAAGGACATTTTGTGCAAGTTTTACAACATCTTAGTTTTCTTAAGAGAGAATTATGGCAGTAGACGGTTCAAGTGGCGTTAATATTAAGAAATACGATGTGCCTGGAAAATTAAATTTTTCCCTACATATCACTGCTACGCCTAATGAGCATGGTGAAACGATAGCGATTTATCCCAAAACGGGTAATACCGCGTCCGCGTTGAGGATAATCGAGACATTTCTTAAGAAAGCCGGGGTTGCCGGAACAATAACAACAGGCGCACCGGGAGAACAATCTTTTCAGCTTACCGGCGCTATGACTCTGTCTGAATTACCTGATAAGCTTTTCGCCGCCGGGTTAATCAAAAACTACGACAAAGGAGAACTGCAGCAG
>CAZXYG010000001.1:17713-28983 GCA_964644885.1 uncultured Rickettsiales bacterium | reverse complement strand
ACATGTGAATTCTGCTGTTGGAAGAGAAAAATCCTAAACCGCGAAACTGTTGCCGCAGCCGCAGCGGGCGGTGGCGTTTGGATTGCGGATTTCGAAATGCGCCGCGCCCAGCGTTTCCATATAATCCAGCACCGAGCCGCCCATATACCCCAGCGACATTTGATCCACCAGCACCAGGTCGCCGATGAGCGTATCATCTTCGTTCTGCTTATTGTCAAAATCAAAATTGTACTGAAACCCGGAGCAGCCGCCGCCCTGCACCGCGATGCGCAATTTAGCGCCCGGCTTTTCCTGCTTCAGCAGGAAAGCCACGCGCCTGGCGGCGCTTTCGGTAAGCCCGAAAGGCGCTTCTTGTGTTGACGGGTTTTCCATGGCCGCTATTGTAGCGCGTTATGCTGAAAAAGCCAACTCCCGCCATATCCAAAGCCCTCCAGGCCAGTTCCTCGGAACGCAGCCGGGGGAGGCTTCACAAGGAGCCTTCCGCCGCGCCGCGCAGCGAATTCCAGCGCGACCGCGACCGCATCATCCACTCGCAGGCGTTCCGGCGGCTGGAATATAAGACGCAGGTGTTCGTCAATCACGAGGGCGATCATTTCCGCACCCGCCTGACGCACAGCCTGGAAGTGGCGCAGTTGGCGCGCTCCGTGGCACGGGAACTACGCCTGGACGAAGACCTCGCCGAAGCGCTGGCGCTGGCGCACGATCTCGGCCATCCGCCGTTCGGCCATGCCGGGGAATCGGCGCTAGATGAGGCTATGAAAACCTATGGCGGCTTCGACCACAACGCCCAGACCATCCGCGTGCTCACCACGCTGGAGCGCCGCTACGCCGAATTCGACGGACTCAATCTCACCTGGGAATGCCTGGAGGGCATCGCCAAACATAACGGTCCGGTGAAGGGAAAATTGCCGCGCGTGCTCAAGGAATATAACGCACGGCATAACCTGGAACTTACTACCCATGCCGGCCTGGAAGCGCAGGCGGCTGCCATTTGCGACGACATCGCCTATCACAGCCACGACATCGAGGACGGCATCCGCGCGCAGCTGTTCGCGGTGGAAGAACTGGAAAGCCTGCCGCTCGCGGGTGATATTTTCCGGCAAGTTACCAAGGCTTGGCCAAATCTGGAAGAAGGGCGGCTGATTCATGAAATCCGCCGCCGGTTGATAAACCGCATGTGTAACGATCTGGTGGCGGAAACCTCAAAGAATACCAAAGCTACCGGGGTCAAAACAGTGGAAGATGTGCGCGCATGCGGCAAGCGGCTCGCTCAATTTTCAGAGAAAATGTACGCGGATAACAAGGCGATTAAAACATTCCTCTACGCGCGCATGTATAATCATTACAAAGTGAAGCGCATGACCGGAAAGGGCAAGCGTATCTTGGCCGATTTATTCAAGCTGTTCATGGAAGAACCTGGCTGCCTGCCGACGCAATGGCAACAGCGCTTCGACCCCAAAGACAAACAGGCGCAGGCCGAAGTGATTGCGGATTATATCGCAGGCATGACCGATCGCTACGCCGCCGAGGAATACCGCCGGTTGTTTGATCTGACCTATAAGATTATCGGAAGCGTGTGAACATCTACACCCTCATTCATAACCATATTCTCTCTGCGTTGCGTGAGAGCGGAGCAGAAGGATTTTCGCCCGAAGTAATAACTGCTGAGCCACCGCGCGATGCCTCGCACGGCGACATCGCCACCAATGCCGCGCTGGTGGTGGCGAAGAAAGCCGGGAAAAACCCGCGTGAGCTCGCCGTCGCACTCGCTGATAAACTGCAAGCGCTCGAGGAGGTGGAGAAAGCCGAAGTCGCAGGGCCGGGATTCATCAACCTACGGCTTACCAACGCCATATGGTATAACGTGCTGGAATCCGCGCTCAAAGCGGAGACCGCCTATGGCACCTCCACCGTCGGCGGCAACCGGCCCATCAACGTCGAATATGTCTCGGCCAACCCTACCGGGCCGATGCATATCGGCCATGCGCGCGGCGCCGTTATCGGCGACGCGCTGGCGCGGCTGCTCATCAAGGCGGGGTACGCTGTCACTAAGGAATATTACATCAATGACGCGGGCGCGCAGGTGGATACGCTGGCGCGCTCGGCCTATCTCCGCTATCGCGAGGCGGCAGGCGAAACAATCGCAATCCCCGACGGGCTATATCCTGGCGAATATCTCAAGCCCGTGGGCGCAGCATTCTATGAACGTCATGGCGCAAAATACCTGAAGGCGCAGGAAAATGAATATCTGCTGGACATTAAGCGTTTTACGCTCGACGCCATGATGATCATGATCCGTCACGATTTAATGCTGCTGGGCATCGAGCATGATGTGTTCACATCCGAAAAAGCGCTTACCGATAGCGGCGAAATCGAAAAAGCCATCACCCTGTTAGATAGGAAAGGCCTTGTCTATACCGGCGTTCTGGAACCGCCCAAGGGTAAAAAACCGGAAGACTGGGAACCGCGCGAACAACTATTATTCAGATCCTCGTCCTTCGGCGACGATACCGACCGGCCACTCAAAAAATCCGACGGCAGCCACACCTATTTCGCCGCCGATCTCGCGTACCATCACAACAAACTCCTGCGCGGCTTTGATGAAATGGCGCTGGTACTGGGCGCAGATCATGGCGGCTATGTGAAGCGCATGCAGGCGGCGGTCAAAGCCATGAGCGACGGCAAAACCACGATCGACATATTATTATACCAATTGGTTAACTTTATGGAGAATGGCGAGCCGATCAAGATGTCCAAGCGCAAAGGCTCCTTTGTCACCGTGCGTGATGTGGCGGAAGCCGTGGGCAGAGACGTACTGCGATTCATCATGCTCACGCGCAAGCACGACGCGCCTCTGGACTTCGATTTACAGAAAGTAACGGAACAGTCGAAAGATAACCCGGTATTTTACGTGCAATACGCCCATGCGCGCTGCTGTTCCGTGCTGCGCAACGCGCATGAATGGAATCGCGCCTTATTCAATGCTTCATTTCCTGAATCCCGCGAGCATTTCACGCTGCTAAAGGATGAGGGCGAGCGTAATGTCATCAAATCCATCGCGCAATGGCCGCGCGTGGTGGAAGCGGCTGCCCGCGCCCGCGAACCGCACCGAATCGCCTACTATCTGCAAGAACTCGCCGAAAGTCTGCATTCGCTGTGGACACGCGGCAAGGAGGATGAACATTTGCGCTTTATCGTGGAACGTGATACACCGTTGACGTTGGCTCGCCTTGCCTTGGTGCAGGCATGCCGGCATACGTTGGCTTCGGGCCTTGACGTGCTCGGCGTGGAACCAGTGAGGGAATTATGATTCAGCCAGCCAGGAATTTGCCGCCGCGGCCGGAGTTGCAGATTAAATCACAGACGCAGCCCCAACAGCAGCCTTCATTGCAAGCTTCGGCGGCGCCGATACCTGTCGTGCAGAAGAGCCTTCTCAGCCGCATATTGCCTACGCTTGGCACTATCGCGGTAGCCGGCGGATTGGCAGCGCTTGGCTGGTTTGCTTACATGGAGCGGAAAAAACCCGTGGCCATTGAGGAGCTGCCCATCATCAAAGCCGAGGAAACCCCCTATAAGACAAAGCCTGAAGATCCGGGGGGAATGGAATTCCCACACCGCGACAAACAAATCTATGATGCGATCGCAGGCGAGGCGCCAAAGGATTCGATGAAAATAGAGGATATTCTTCCGCCTCCGGAGGAACCGGTTGTGCGCGAAGACCTGAAAGACCACGCGAGCGCGGAAATAGACGCGCCAGGAGAGGTGGAAAATAAGAATGCAGATATCTCCCAGGACGCAGCGCCTCTTGCGGAGAAGAATAGCGTGCCCGCCATGCCGCCTTTGCCGCAAACCGAAGCTTCGCTGAAAAATAGCCTCAATGAGGCTGCGCCGGAACTCACGCAAGGGGATGTTTTATCCGAAGCAATCAGCGATAAAGATTCCGTTTCCGAAGAAACCGCAACGACCGTTGCTACTGACGCTCCCGGCCCGGTGGCGTCTACCGAACCTATCAAAGAAGCGGGAGCATCTCCGCCACCTGCCGTTGCAACGCACGAGGTGACAGATATTCCGGTGGCGCTTCCCATGCAGCCGCAATCCGAAGCGCATATTGCTCCATCGCAGCCGGAACGAGTGGAAGTGCCGCTCGAACCCGCAAAGACGGAGAATAAATCAGAAAATGAATCAGCTGGTACCAAGAAGCCTATAAAAACAACCGTTAAATCTGAAGTTAAAAAGGAAAAGAAAGAAGTAGCTTCCTTGAAATCTTTCTCCGTGCTTCCCGCGTCAATGGCGGGCCGGGGGTTTAAGCTTCAACTCGGTTCATACAAGGACATGGAAAACCTTAAAAAAGGCTGGGCGGCACTACAAAAACGCCATCCCAAAGAGCTTGCCGCGCTTTCGTATAGCATCGACAAAATATCGCTGGGCGGCAAAGGCATGTTTTTTCGCCTTCAGGCAGGGACCGTTGTCAAAGAAGCAGATGCGCGGCGCCTCTGCAACGAACTGATTGCACAGAAGCAGGGTTGCATCGTTGTCCGGCCGAAAAAGTAATTGCCTCGCCGTTATTTTTGGTTGCTCAGGTCTCACATTAACTGCCGAAGAAGAAGAGTTTTTTCGCGCCAATCCTCCCGTCGGCTTTATTCTTTTTGCCCGCAATATCCAGTCACCGACGCAAGTACGGACACTTATCGCCTCGCTTAAGAAAGCAACATCCAACCCTGCCGCCCTTATTCTTATTGACCAAGAGGGTGGCCGCGTTGCAAGGCTAAAGCCGCCGCATTGGCGAACGGCACCCGCCACCGCGGTATTTCGCCGACTCGCGGCGCATGATGAGGAAAGCGCCCTTCGCGCCGCATATATCAATTACCGCCTAATCGGAGAAGAACTTTACAGCCTCGGTATCACCGTAAACTGTGCGCCGATGCTCGATCTGCTCCTGCCCGACGCGCACGACATTGTCGGCGATCGCTCATTCGGAAGTGAACCTGATGCCGTCACCATCATGAGCAAAGCCGCCTGCGCAGGCCTGCTTGATAGTGGCGTTCTGCCTGTTATCAAACATATTCCCGGCCATGGCCGCGCGCGCGTGGATAGCCATGAAGCCTTGCCAGAGGTGGCTACCCCTCTTGCAGAACTTCTGCGTACGGATTTTTCTCCGTTTCAAGCGCTTGCCGATATGCCGCTTGCCATGACAGCGCATATTATTTACACGGCGATTGATCCCGTCCGGCCTGCTACGTTATCACCTGAGGTCATTCGCATTATCCGTGAGGATATCGGTTTTTACGGCCTGCTGCTGACCGACGATCTCTCCATGCAAGCACTCGAGGGTGATTTAGGAGCATTGGCTGAAAAAAGCCTGAAAGCCGGCTGTGACCTTGTACTGCACTGCAACGGAAAAATGGAGGAAATGGTGGCGATTGCCGCCGCTACGCCCGCACTTTCCAACGAGCCGGCGAAACGCCTGGCCGCAGCACGGAAAAAACCGTCACGGGCTTCCTCCGCTTTCAATATCGCCAGGGCGGAAGAAGAGTTGTGGAGTCTTTTAGGCTGATTTCACCACGTGTATTCAACGGTATAACGAATCGTTTTTTCTCCATCCGCCGGCACGGAAACAGGGAAATGGATGGTGAAGGCATCCTGTTTTTCGTAATTCTCGTTGTTCTTGATAATCTTCCAATTGGCCGACCGGTAGAGACTCTCCTTCACCAGAATATTTACCGGCTCCTGCTTATGATTGCGAAGGATAATGTCGAAAGATTCCTGAATCCACTGGCGATTACCATCGACACGGAAATCCGTTTGCTTGCGCTCGCCTATCACGTCAAAGGCACTGCCCACCTTGATGTTCACCTTCTCATCCTTTGGCGTATGATCGATGATATCCTCGCCGATGAATTCCAGCGAGCCGTCGGCAGTATCCAGCTTATTGACGCGGACGCGCCCGGCGGGAAGCGGAATGCCGAGACCTTTCTTCTCCTCGTTTCTAAAGGTTAAATAAACATCCACTTTCTTATTCATCGGAATGCCAAGATCGCGGTTTTGGTTGACGCCGCCGTAATAGAGGTAGCCTTGCGAGCCATAATATACGTACTGTTTTTCCACCGGCACTCCCGCCGCTTTCGGAAACAATTCGATCTGCTTTGTGGAACGATCCGGCAGTGTGGTGGAACGACCCAGCGTATAAAGATGGTATTCGAAGAAGGCTTTCTCTGCGAAGCCGGTTTTCTCCTGAAACTGTGACGGCGCCATCGCCATGTCCATCATCACGTTACCGCGTCCACCGGTTTCCACGCGCTGCACGTCGCCCGCCACCAGTTTCAGCTTGCTATCATTATAGCTGGCCCCGGACATGTTGGCGATGCTGACCCACGCGCCCACGTCCAGCGTTCCGCTATTGGCATCCTTGCCGTCCGCAAAGGTAAGATTGTAATCCGCCCACCACGTCATGCCACCGGTCTGATAGCTGATTTCGGCTTCATGCGGGCCGGGCTTGGCCGTCGCGATATCCCAAACCAAGGTCGGCTTGGTAATAAGGCCGCCCGGAAGCTGGGGAAATCTAATATTGGAATAGCTTTGCAATGTCACCACCTTGCCATCTTCAGCCTCTAATATCAAACCGCCGCTGGCGGAAAGTAATTTCCCGGTTACAGATTCTATCTTATCGCTTAGAAATTGCTCCACCGTAATCGTTTCCCCGATGTAACGCTCGAGAAGCTTAGCGCCGCTCACTAGATCAAAATGATAATTCTGTTCTAGCACACGGGTACCTTCGAGGTCGGTTAGCGATTTGAAAGAAACGGTGGTGGGGTCGATCAGCGCCGCCACATCCGCGATGCGCACCTCGCTGCGTTTATCGCTAAGCGCCACAGAGCGGGTTTCACGCACCATCGCATAACCGGGAATCTGACCGTAGCCCCACGCATTAATGCCCGGCGTGGGCCGGTACATTTCGGGCGGCAACGACCCCGGCTGCGCCTTGCTGTAGATGGTAATGCTGGTTTTAGCTCCTTCCGCGTGCGCGCAGGCTCCGCCCAATAAAAAACCAACGGCACAAAAAACCAATACTTTTCCGATCATATTCACCCCTCTTTGTTACGATACTCTTACCAAAAGAAAAACATTCACTCAACTATAGACTCTCAATGCTTGACCCAAGCACCCCAGCTTTTATGATTCCCTCAACATGGAAAAGCAGATTGTGCTCCGGGTTGTCAGCCGTTTTATTATCCCATTCATCCTTCTCTATGCGCTATACGTGCAGTTCCATGGAGAATACAGTCCAGGCGGAGGGTTCCAGGCGGGCGTGATTTTCGCGTCCGCGTTCATCCTCCACGCGCTGGTGTTCGGCCTGAAGAAAACGCAGGCGGTGATTTCGCCGGGAAGTCTGCGGGTGTTGGCCTGCGCCGGCGTGCTGTTATACTCTGGCGTCGGCGTTGTGAGTATGCTGCGGGGCGGCCAGTTCCTGGAGTACGCGGTGCTGGCTCCTTCCGCTGTCATGGGCCAAAAGATCGGCATTTTCATGATAGAACTCGGCGTAGGAATGACCATTTTCTCTGTTATCCTTCTGCTGTTCATGCTCTTCGCCGGCAGAAAAAAACCATGAATTTTCTCGATTATTATAACTACTGGGTAACCATAGCGTTGATAATGATCGGCCTCTACGGCATTATCAATGCCAGGAATCTGGTGAAGAAACTCATCGGCATGGCAATGCTTCAGGCGTCAGTGTTGCTCTTCTATATCTCGATGGGCATGGTGAAAGGCGGCAGAATGCCGATCCTGCAGGAAGGCGAAATCCTCTACGTCAACCCGTTGCCGCACGTGCTGATGCTAACGGCGATCGTGGTAGGCATCGCCACGCAGGCGGTGGGGCTGGCCATCACGGTCAGGATTAAGGAACGTTACGGCACAATCGAAGAAGATGAGATGCTGAATTCGGACCGCAGAAAAAAAGCGCGCACAGCACATCGCCGCAAAAGAAATTAACACCATGCTGGCACTGCAGCTTCCCATTCTGCCCGTTATTATTCCGCTTCTGCTGGCGCCGATCTGTGCACTGGTGAGGAATGCACGAATCGCTTGGAGTCTGGCGTTCACTGGCGCCGCTGCATCATTCGCGGCAGCGCTGCTGCTATTGAACGGCGCGCTGGGCGGCGAGATTTTCTCCTATGCGCTGGGCGGCTGGGTGCCCCCCGTCGGCATCGAATACCGAATCGATATCCTCAGCGCGTTCATGCTGACGCTGGTATCGGGCATAGGGGCAATCATGCTGCCCTTTGCTTGGTTTGGCTTTCCGCGCGCGCCATTGGCCTGGTCCCTGCTCCTGTTGTGTCTGGCCGGAATGCTTGGCATCGTTGCCACAAACGATATTTTCAACATGTATGTGTTTTTGGAAATTTTTTCGCTCGCCGCCTACGCGCTGATTGCGCTCGGCGATGACCGCAGGGCACTTTCCTCCGCCTTTGAATACCTGATTCTAGGCACCGTAGGCGCCACCTTCTTTCTGATCGGGGTGGGCATGCTCTACATGATGACGGGATCGCTGAATCTCTCCGATATCGCGTTGCGCCTGCCCGTCGTGACGGATATGCGTTCGGTTTACGCCGCGTTCGGTTTCATCATGTTGGGTATGGCCCTGAAATCCGCCATTTTCCCACTACATATCTGGCTTGCCAACGCCTATGCTCATGCCCCTGCCGTGGTTTCCGCCCTCCTTTCCGCAACGGCGACCAAGGTCAGCCTCTATCTGATGATCCGCATGATTTTTGGCCTTTTCGGCCAGGATTTTTCGTTCCATGCCGTTCCCTCCGGCCTTGTGTTTATTGTACTGGGAACGGCAGCGGCTCTGGTGGGATCACTTGCGGCCATCACCCGCGATGACGTCAAGAGCCTGCTCGCTTTTTCCAGCGTGGCTCAGGTCGGGTATATCGTGATCGGCATCGGCGTCGCCACGGAAACAGCGCTGGCTTCCAGTATCGTGCAGTTCGCCAACCACGCGCTCGCTAAGAGCGCGCTGTTCCTGGCCGCAGGCTGCGTGGCGTTCCGCATGGGCGGCACCAGCATCAGGCATTTTAACGGCGCGGGCAAGCAGATGCCCTGGACCATGGCCGCCTTCACGCTGGCGGGCTTAAGCCTTATCGGCGTGCCGTTCACGGCGGGTTTCGTGGGCAAATGGACGCTGCTGCTGGCACTGCTAGAACAGGGGCAGTGGGCAGTGGCGGCAGTAACGGCAGCCGGCTCACTGCTGGCCGTCGTTTACATCGGGAAAGTGCTGGAAGCCGCTTATTTCGGGCAGCCGGAACGCCGCAAATGCAAAGAGGCGCCGCTCACCATGCTGTTTCCGCTGTGGGTCCTTGCGCTAGCCAACCTCTATTTCGGCGTGGATACGGAATTCACGCTGGGCACGGCGTACAAAGCCGCCGCCCAGTTGATGAGCGGGGTATGATGCCGCTTCCCTCCGTCGAGTTCGCCGTGCTGTTTACGCTGGTGACGCCGCTTTTCGCCGCCCTGTTCGCCGTGGCCGTGAAACATCCCGGCCTGCGCGAAGCGCTGGTTATTCTTACCGCCGCGGTCTTGTTTCTGAGCGTGGGGAATCTACTGAGCATCGCCTGGAGCAGCGGCTTGCCGAGTATTCCGCTTCTCGAATTCTCGCCCGGCCTCAGCCTGATGCTTGCCATCGATTCCCTCGGCATGATTCTCGCGCTAACGGCTTCGTTCCTGTGGATTGTTACCGCGATTTACTCCATCGGCTACCTGCGGGCCAACAACGAAAAACACCAGGGTCGATTTCACGCTTTTTTTGCCATCGCGCTGTTTGCCACGATGGGCATCGCCATGGCGGGTAATCTGCTGACGCTGTTCTTATTCTACGAACTGCTCACGCTTGCCACGTACCCCCTGGTTGTTCACTCGCAAACCGAAGAGGCGCGCCGCGCCGGACGGATGTATCTTGGTATCCTTCTTGCTACATCCATCGGGCTATTTCTTCCCGCCATCGTCTGGACCTATGCGCTTGCGGGAACATTGGATTTTATGCCAGGTGGTGTTCTGCACGGCAGAACCAGCCCCACGATCACGGGTATGTTATTGTTTCTTTTTGCGTTCGGCGTCGGCAAGGCGGCACTAATGCCGGTCCATCGCTGGCTGCCCGTCGCCATGGTGGCGCCTATCCCGGTCAGTGCACTGCTCCACGCCGTAGCTGTGGTCAAGGCAGGCGCATTCACGCTTCTGAAAATTATCGTTTATATATTCGGTATCGATCATCTTTCCGCGTTGGGAGCCGGGGAATGGCTGGTTTGCGTCGCCGGGATTTCCATGATCGGCGCATCGCTTGTCACGCTCCGGCAGGAAAAGCTCAAGTTGTTGCTGGCGTATTCCACTATCAGCCAGCTTTCCTGCATCGTCATGGCCGCTGCGGTGCTTTCGACATGGTCGATAGTGGCAGCCGCGTTCTATATTGCCGCTCATGCCGTGGCCAAGATCACCCTGTTCTTCGCGGCGGGAGCAATCGCCACCGCCTCGGGGAAAACGCGGGTGAGCCAACTCGACGGCATCGGCCGCCGCATGCCATGGACCATGGGCGCTTTCGCCGTCGGCGCGTTTTCCATGATCGGCATTCCGCCAGCCGCAGGCTTTCTTGCCAAGCTCTATCTCTTCTCCGGCACGTTCGGCGCGCAGCAATGGTTCGTCATCGCGATGCTGATCCTCAGCACGGTTTTGAACGCGCTGTATTTCCTGCCAGTGCTCTACCGCGCCTTTTTCGCTGCGCCCGGAAAGCGCGCCGCGATGCAACACGGCGAGGCACCGCTTTCGATGGTACTCGCCATGAGCATCACGGCGGCGCTCACCATCGGCTTGTTTTTCTACCCGGCTTTGTTTCTGTGGCTCGGCTCGCTGGCAGTTTCCTAGGAAAATGATATGAAGAAACGCACTGGATGGATTATTTTCGTCGTTCTGCTTTCCGCAACCCTGGCCGCAGAATTCTTCGTCGTTTCTGAAGCACATTTCGGATTGGACGGCACGTTATTCTTTCATGCCTGGTTCGGCTTTGCCGCCTGCGCTGCTATCATTGCCGCTTCAAAGTTGCTGGGGTTTTTTCTGAGCCGTCGCAACACTTATTACGGTAAGCGCCGTGATTGAGTTGATCCCCCCTTCCCTGATTCTTATGATCGGCGGCGCGCTGCTGCCGCTGCTGCGCAGAAAAATATATGGGCTGACAGTTGTTTCCCTGCCGCTGCTGGCATTGTTTTCCGTTATGACTTTAGCGG
>CAZXYG010000001.1:7253-17703 GCA_964644885.1 uncultured Rickettsiales bacterium | reverse complement strand
TCGGGCTACATGCGAAACGCGGCGAGATCGCCGCCGCCTATATCTATGCCGGAAGCGCGCTCGGCTGCGTGTACGCCGGGAATCTTATCACGCTGTTTTTCTTCTGGGAGTTGATGCTGATCGCTTCGCTCGCGGTGTTATGGAGCGCGGGTACGAAAGGCAGCCGCGATGCCGGGATGCGCTACGCCGCAATGCATCTGCTGGGCGGCGCGTTGCTGACGGCGGGGATCGCCGTCCACGCCGCAGCCACCGGCAGCTTCGCTTTCTATCATCTGATACTTAATCATCCGGCGGATTGGCTGATTCTGGCAGGAATACTGATCAATGCGGGCGGGCCTGTCGCCTCCGCCTGGGTGGCGGATAGCTACCCGGAAAGCTCGCCTTCCGGTGGCGTATTTCTTTCCGCTTTCACCACCAAGACGGCGGTGTTCGCTTTGATAACGTTGGCACCTGGGCTGGACATCCTGATCTGGGCCGGGCTATGGATGGTGTTCTACGGAATAGTTTACGCCATGCTGGAAAATGACGCGCGGCGCATCCTTTCCTACAGCATTGTCAATCAGGTGGGATGCATGGTGACGGCGGTGGGAATCGGCACGCCCCTCGCGCTAATGGGTGCCGCCGCGCATGCGTTCTGCCATATTATTTACAAAGGACTGCTATTCATGTCGGCAGGTTCTGTGCTGCACATGACCGGGAAACGCAACTGCACCGATCTCGGCGGGCTTTACCGCAGCATGCGTATCACCGCAGCATGCGGCATCGTCGGCGCCCTCTCGATCTCCGCCTTTCCGTTTACCTCCGGCTTTGTCAGCAAATCGCTGACCCAGACGGCCGCGGCGGAAGCGCATCTCGTGACCGTCTGGTATCTATTGCTCGCCGCCGGTGCGGGCGTATTTCTGCATGCGGGCGTGAAATTCCCGTGGTTCGTGTTTTTCCATCGAGACAGCGGGCTTAAGTCCCAGGATCCGCCCGCCAATATGCGCATCGCCATGGTGTTTTTCGCCGCGCTATGCATCCTACCGGGGATTTTTCCGCGCACGCTTTACGCACTGCTACCCGACGCCGACATACCTTATGAGTCGTATACTCCCGCGCATGTCGTAAGCCAGTTTCAATTGCTCCTGTTCGCCGGACTGGCTTTCTTCACAGCATTGCCGTGGCTGGAACGAAAGGCTTCTGTCACGCTCGATTGCGACTGGTTTTGGCGGGTGCTCCTGTGCAGCCTGCTGCGGCACACTGACGAACGCGGAAAATTTCTGGCAGCATTGGCCAGGCAGGCGCTTCACATTATTCACCGACACCTTCGCCGTCACGCACTGCGGCACGTCACCGCCAACGGCATTCTGGCTACCGGCTGGCCGATCGGCATCACCATGTTATTGCTCACGGGCTTTCTGGGGCTTTTGACACTCTATTGCTATATGAATCAATTACCCCCGGCATAGCCTGGGGGTTGTAGGAGAACCGCTCAAAGCGGTTTGACGCTTCGCTTTAGATGAAAAGATTGTGCTGATCTAGCTGCTTGTCCGCACTCTCCTGATCTCGGATATAGCGGCGGATGAGTTCTTCATCCCGCCCTACGGTCGAAACAAAATATCCCCTCGCCCAAAACTTCACTCCTGTAAAATTCCGTTGTTTGTGGTCGATATGTTGTGCGATCCATATCGCACTCTTGCCCTTCATAAATCCCACTAATTGCGATACGGAATATTTAGGCGGTATCGACAGCAGCATATGCACATGGTCGGGCATCATATGGCCAGCCTCGATCCTGCTTTCTTTGCGAGACGCAAGCTCGTGCAACACCGGGCCTAACCGTTGCCGCAGTTGACCAAACAGAACTTTCTTGCGATATTTGGGAATGAATACGACATGATATTTGCAATCCCACGTCGTATGATTGAGATGATTGTAGTCGGTCATTAGGAATCTCCTTGTTGGGCTTTGAGCGGTCCCAAGGAGGTTTCTATTCCCGATACTGTCTGTAAAAGTCACCCCAGCATAGCTGGGGGTTTAGCCAGAAAAATTAGAGGATTCATTCAGGCTTCGACGGACAATGGAGTGACAAGAAAAATATATCATGCTCTAATGAGCGTGGTGATCATACGAAGAGTTTTGCCGAAAGTTTCGTATCAGTATAAATAAGTATGTCGAAAAAAATTTTCATTGTTGGCGTTGCTGTTGCTGTTCTGCTGAGCGGAGCGGCATATCATTTCTTTCTTAGAACCGCCAAACGGGACCGCGGGAACAGCCCTCATGTAACCGTCGGGCCGGTCGGCCGCTCTGAAATCGCCGATCGCATCGAGGCGCTGGGTACCACGCACGCCAATGAATCGGTGGAAATCACCGCCAATATCACCGATACTATCGATACGATCCATTTTGAGGACGGCGGGTCGGTTAAGAAAGACGATCCCATCGTCACTCTTGCCAAGGATGAGGAAGAAGCTGGCCTCGCCAGCGCCGAGGCTGATCTGAAGGAACAGCAGCGGGAACTGAAGCGCATCGGTGAGCTGGTGGGGAAGAAAACCCTGCCTGCCTCGGAACTCGACAAGCGCAAGACGCTCTATGAAAAAGCTCAGCACGAGGCGGATGCAGCCAGAGCACGGCTCAATGACCGCATTATCACCGCGCCATTTTCGGGAATGCTGGGCTTGCGCCGCGTAAGCGCGGGCGCACTGGTCCGCCCCGGTGATCTGATCACCACGCTCGATGATATCAATATCGTAAAGGTGGCTTTCAGCGTACCGGAAACATTCGTACCCACGATCCGAAAAGGCATGGCTATTGAAGCGCGGAGCGTTGCCCATGGTGATACGCCGTTCATAGGTAAGGTTCTAGAAATGGATTCGCGCGTCGATCCGGTTTCACGTTCGATCATAGTGCGCGCCTTGCTGCCGAACGAAGATCACCGGCTCCGGCCCGGCATGATGATGGAAATCACCTTGGTCAAGGATCAGCGCATGGCTCTTGCTATTCCGGAAGAAGCCGTCGTGCCGGAGCAAAACAAACATTTCGTTTATGTTGTGGACGTGGAAAACAAAGCCGCACGGCGTGAAATTACCATCGGCGCGCGCAAGCCCGGCGTCGTGGAGGTTCTATCGGGACTGGCGGAAGGCGAGCGGGTGATTATCCATGGCGCCATGAAGGTACGCGATGGAATGACGGTAGTGGTGCAATGAAAGAAAAAATGGAGAGAGACAGAACTGGAGAAAGAGGGGGAAACGCCCCGTATGCTCGTCGTGCTAATGCTCAAATTCCATTTCTCTCCGCCTCTGAATAATCTATGCTCCTCTCCGATATTTCCGTTACCCGGCCGGTATTCGCTTCCGTCATCAGCCTGTTGCTGATCGCTTTTGGGTTGGTGTCATTCAGCCTTCTGCCTTTGCGCGAATACCCGGATATAGACCCGCCCGTCGTCTCCATCCAGACCACTTATACCGGCGCCTCCGCCGCCGTGGTGGAAACACGCATCACCGAAGTGATAGAAGATCGCATCTCCGGAGTCGAAGGCATTAAATATATCGAATCCCGCAGCTCTGACGGCCGTTCCGATATTACCATCGAGTTCGAAATCAACCGAGATATCGACGACGCCACTAATGATCTACGCGACCGCAGCCAGTCTGCTCGATGATCTGCCTACAGAAGCTGCAGCGCCTGAAATTCAAAAGATGGATGCCAATGCCGATGTGATCCTGTGGTTCAGCCTCACCAGTGACCATTTGTCGCTGATCGAACTTACCGATTACGCCCGCCGTTATCTGGAAGATCGTTTTTCAACGCTGGACGGCGTGGCGCGAGTACGCATCGGCGGCGGGCTGGATTATTCCATGCGCATCTGGCTTGATCGCAAGAAACTGGCGGCGCGTAACCTCACCGTGAACGACATCGAGAACGCCCTGCATGCCGAGAATATAGAGCTTCCGGCAGGCAGCGTCGAATCGTTGGCGCGGCAGTTCACCGTGCGCGTGGAGCGCGGCTACAAGACCGCGCAAGATTTCCGCGAGCTGGTGCTGGCACGCGGCGCAGAAGGCTATCTGGTACGATTGGGCGACGTAGCGCGCGTGGAAATCGCGGCGCGCGAAGAGCGCACCCTATTCCGCGGCAACGGCACGCCTCTGGTAGGTATCGGCGTCATCAAGCAATCCACCGCCAACACGTTGGAAGTCGCCCGACAGGCGCGTGCCGAGGCAGCGCTCATCAATGCCAGCCTGCTGGAGGGCATGAGCCTTACCACGAGCTATGACACATCGGTGTTCATCGAGCACGCCATTAATGAGGTCTACAAGACATTATTTATCGCCATCGCGCTGGTCATCGTGGTGATTTATTTATTTCTGGGTAATATGCGCGCCACGCTGATCCCCGCCGTGACTGTACCCGTTTCATTGATCGCGGCGTTTATCATTCTCTACACGCTCGGCTATACCATCAATCTGCTGACGCTGCTGGCGCTGGTGCTGGCGATCGGGCTGGTAGTAGACGATGCCATCGTGGTTCTGGAGAACGTTTACCGCCGCATTGAGCACGGTGAAGCGCCACTGGCGGCCTCATTTCTTGGCACGCGGCAGGTGAGTTTCGCGGTCATCGCCACCACTGTCGTGCTGGCAGCAGTGTTTGTCCCTATCGCATTTTTGCAGGGCTCGGTGGGACGGCTGTTTTCCGAATTCGCCATCACGCTGGCAGGCGCGGTGTTGTTTTCCGGCCTGATAGCGCTCACGCTCTGCCCCATGCTTTCGTCCAAGATTCTAAGGAGCGTCGAACGTCAGGGAAAACTCGCGCATGCGATTGATGCGCGGTTCGAGGCGATGCGGAAGCGTTACATCCGCACTCTGACACGATGCCTTAAACATCCTTCGCTGATGCTGCTGCTGTTTGCTGGCGGCATTGTTCTGTCCGTGGCGCTATTCCTGCGCGTGCCGGGAGAATTCACGCCTAAAGAGGATCGCGGCGCGATCTTTATCTCGGTTTCCGGACCGGAGGGCGCTTCCTTCGATTATATAAAAAAATACATGGAAGAGATAGAGAAACGCTTGATGCCGTTGGTGGAGAAAGGCGAAGTGAAAAAACTGCTGGTGCGCGCACCGCGCTCGTTCGGCGCAACGTCGGTGTTTAGCGACGGCCAGGTGACGTTGGTGCTGGAGGATTGGGGAAACCGGCGCTCCGGATGGGAAATCATGGATGATGTCAACAAGCGAATCGCCGATCTGCCTGGCGTTCGCGCTGTTCCCGTGATGCGGCAGGGGATGGGAGGCGGCAGCCGCAAGCCGGTGCAGTTCGTGCTAGGCGGCGGCAGTTATGCGGAACTGACGCAATGGCGCGATATTATTCTCTCTAAGGCGGCGGAGAACCCAAAACTCACCGGCATCGATCATGATTACAAGGAAACAAAACCGCAGCTCCGCGTGATCATCGATCGCAACCGCGCAGGCGATCTGGGCGTTTCCATCGCCAATATCAGCCGCACGCTTGAAACCATGCTGGGTTCGCGCCGCGCCACCACCTTCATCGACCGCGGCGAAGAATATGACGTCATCCTGGAAGGCGAGCGTGACATCCAGCGCAGCCCATCCGAACTGGCCAATATCTACGTGCGCTCGGAGCGCACCGGGAAACTGATTCCTCTCAGCAACCTTGTGACGATCAAGGAATTCGCTGACACCGCCACGCTCAACCGCTATAATCGCGTACGCTCCATCACGCTGGAGGCCAATCTGGCGGAAGGATACAGCCTCGGCGAGGCGCTCGATTACTTGGAAAAACTCGTGCGCGAGAATTTGCCGCCCGGCGCGGTGATAAACTACAAAGGTCAGTCATTGGAATACAAGCGCGCAGGCGGTGCAGTCTATAGCATGTTCCTGCTTTCGCTGGTGATAGTGTTCCTGGTGCTGGCGGCACAATTTGAGAGTTTTGTGCATCCTCTTGTGATCATCCTCACTGTGCCGCTTGCTATGGCGGGCGCGCTTTTTGGCCTTTGGTTCACCGGCCAGTCACTTAATATTTACAGCCAAATCGGGCTGATCATGCTGGCAGGGCTGGCCACCAAGAACGGCATATTGCTTGTCGATTTTATTAACCAATTGCGCGATGAAGGCCTTCAATTCAGCGCGGCCATCCTGGAAGGCTCCTCGCGCCGCCTCAGGCCCATCGTAATGACAAGCGCCACTACTATCATGGGCGCGGTGCCGCTTATTTTATCTTCTGGAGCCGGCGCAGAAACCAGGTTTGTGATCGGCATCGTAATCTTCTTCGGCGTAGCAGTGGCCACGTTCTTCACACTGTTTATTATCCCCGTGGCCTATGATCTTCTCGCGCGCCGCACCTTATCCCCTCAGCACGTCAAGAAAGAGCTTGAGAAGCAACTTAAGCAAAAGAAATGCTGAAGACGCCGCCGCTGCACAAGATCCGTTATTGATTTATACAACTAAAGATTGTATTTATATGTGGATTGGAAGAGAGCGCTCCGCATGATACAGTTTGGAAGGCCGGTAGAAATACTGCTAGTGGAGGACAATCGCGGCGACGTTTTACTGACACTAGAGGCTTTCAATCAAAACAAAATCAGCAACCGCGTTCATGTTGCAATGGACGGCGAGGAAGCCGTGAACATGCTACGCACAATGGATGCGCATGGCGTTTATACGCATCCGGATATCGTTTTGCTCGATCTTAACCTGCCGAAATGCAATGGCCGCGAGGTGCTGAAAATAATCAAGCAGGATGAAATACTCCGGCATATACCCGTAGTAGTGTTGACCGGTTCCAATGCGGAGCGCGACGTGCTGCAAAGCAACGGCCTCCATGCCGACGGCTATATTATCAAGCCGGTGAACTTAGAAAAGCTCGCCGCCATCATCGCGGCAATCAAGAATATGTGGTTTACAATCGTGGTGCTGCCGGAGCACGTGCAAGAAGCCCTGCAGGCCTAATGCTATGGCGCACCTGCTGGCACGGAGGAAAAAGCCTATGATGGAAAACACCAATATCAAAAAGGAGTTTGCCGATTTCGCCTATGTCGTTTCGCACGATCTCGGCGCGCCGCTGCGGCATATCCGCGAGTTTACCCGCCTGCTTTTGGGCAACCTCACCCCTCATATCGGCAATGAGGAAAAAGAATACGTAAAATTCATAGAACACAGCATCCATAAAACCGAAGCGATGATCGAAGGGCTGCTGCAATACTCACGCCTCAATACCAGAGCGGAACCCGTCACGCGCATTGATTGCAACCGCGTGTTCGAAGAAACGCTGGATATGCTGCAAGACACGCTCGCTGCCCGCAATGCCCGCATCAGAAAAGAAAGCGCGCTGCCGTTCATCGAAGGAGATCCCGGACATATTCCTCTCGTTTTCTATTATCTGCTGGATAACGCAACGAAATTCCATGCACCGGCAACACATCCGGAGGTTGTCGTTTCCGTGGCGCGGCATGGTGATCTCTGGCGTTTCGCCGTGAAAGATAACGGCATCGGCATGGATCCAAGCCGCCAGGATCATGCCTTCACCATCTTCCGCCGCTTGCATAGCGACGATGAATACCCGGGCATCGGCATCGGCCTCGCACTCGCGAAAAAAATCGTTGAGCAACGCCATGGTGGGCGCATCTGGATCGAATCCGCTCATGGCCAAGGCACGACCGTTTTCTTTACGCTGCCGCCTTATGGAGCGAATCCATTTACTTAGGCGACCCGTTTCTGCATCGACGGCAGCACCATCGAAGACCAGTAGGTCACGATCAGCGAAAGATCGTGCGCGAATTGGCCGAGCGTAGGCGCTTTTTTCACAAAACCGCTCGCATGTTTTTTATACGCCTCGAACAGAGCCTCTGGATTCACGCTGTTAGTGAGGATAATAACGGGAATATCTTCCAAAAACCGATCATGCTTGATATCGGCCAGAACGGTCATGCCGTCCTTTTTTGGAATATGAAGATCAAGCAGGATGATATCAGGCCGCTGACCGTTTTGCCGCTTCCGCAAAAACTGTAACGCTTCGATGCCGTCCCGGCACGCATAAAGCGTGACAGGCAGCCCACATTGGCCAAGCGCCTCGCGCGTGAGCACTTCATCGCCCGCATCGTTTTCTACCAAAAGAATCGTAAGCGGCTGGTTCCGGGCTGTTTCCAATACGGCAGGAACAGAACTCGCAATGTCACGCTGACGTTCCTCCAAGCCTTCGTAAAAATAGGTGACGGGCACCTTGAAGATACAAGCGAATTCATAGAGCATGCCCGCCGACATCCGGCATACGCCTAATTCATATTGCTGGATTTGTTGGTAGGAAAGACCCATGAAGCCAGCAAGACCGGAAAGACTCATGCGATGCTTCTGTCGCAGGGAACGGAGGCGATTGCCGATGAAGCAATTGACGGGATGATATGCTTCCGAATTCTTTGCCATACGCATACCGCATAAATCAACTTATAGATGTATTTACATTAAGTCTATCATAGCCGCATTACAAGGCGTTTTTTCCATTATTTCACAAGTACGTTGTAAAATATGGAATATTACCACGCTCCCTTGTGTTATCTTAACGATTTATTAAACAACCATAGGTATAATGATAATGATACTGTTTCGTGTAACCACTACAAGGGAGGAGAAAACGAAAGAACGATATGGTCAAATCAGCACTGACTCTTCTGCATATCGAAGATAATCCCGGCGACGCACATTTAATACGGCGGATGCTGGGAGAAGCATCGAACGACAATCAGTTCGATGTCACGCGCATAGATCGGCTCTCCGATGCGGAGCACGTCCTCAAGGAGCATGCCTTCGACGCGGTGCTGTTGGACCTTAACTTGATCGATAGCTCGGGGCCGGAAACGGTTAGGGCGCTGAAGGCGGTGTGTCCCCATATCCCTATCATCGTGCTGACATCTTCCGACCACCAAGAAATCGTGATCGAAGCGCTGCAAGGCGGCGCCCAAGACTTCTTCGTCAAGGGCAAGGAGGATAGCGCGGCCCTGCAGCGCGCGATTTTTTATGCTATATCGCGCATTAAGATGGAAGAACGCTTGTTTCAGCGCGCGAATTTCGATGAACTGACCGGCCTTGTCACGCGCGGCCTTTTCCTGGACCGCCTGCAACAGGCGCGGTTGCGTTCGGATCGTTCCGGGCACCATTTCGCACTGCTGTATCTCGATCTTGACAAATTCAAAGAGGTAAACGACATCCTGGGTCACTGGATCGGCGATCTGCTGCTCAAGGAAATGGCAAAACGCATACGCCGATGCGTCCGCGAACACGATACCGTGGGACGGCTTGGCGGCGATGAATTCGCCATTCTGCTCGAGGACGTGCGCGATCCCGCCGTCAAGGAAACTGCCGCCATCGCCACACGTATCGTGGAAGCCGTGGCGCAACGGCCTTACACCATCATGGGGCACTCGCTCAATGTGCTCGTAAGCATCGGCATCGCGCTTTATCCCATGCTGTGCCGCAACGACGAACAGGGTTTGCTGCGCGAAGCCGACCGCGCCATGTATACTGCCAAGCGCGGCGGCGGCATCTTTTTCAAATTCGCTCTGCCGGAAGAAGGCGGCGCTATCACCGATGATGAATACCTTCTCAAAAAACCGCCGTGCAGCCCATTAAACAAATGAGCGCGGAATCATTCATTCAAAAACCCGCGTGCGTTTGGGGCGCACCAGCACCTCGTCTTCTTTCTTAAGCTTCAGCGATTCCATGACTTCCGCGGATATTTCAGCCTCCAGCAAATTGCCGTTGCGGCGTTCCAGTTCGAGCTTTACCAACGGACCGGCAGGATTGACATGGACGATGCGGGCCGCGATATATTCCTGACCGTCCGGTTCCCGCGCCACGTACATTTCATGGGGGCGCGCAAACAGCTTTACTTTCTGCCCTTCACCCCTGATGGCTGTGATCTTGCGCAGAGGCGATGTTTTTGGGTTTTCGGCATCCGGCACAATGCCCGGCAACAAATGGCGCAACAAGCTTGTCGCCTTGGGGTGCCGACGCCACCACCCATCGTCTTGCTTAAGCGGCGCTTCCTGCTGCTCCGCGCTTACCACATCATATTCGGTCAAATGCACGGCGCCCTTCTTATCTTTCCAACCCTCGAATTCATTATAATGACCGAGAAAATCGTAAACGAAATCGTTTTTCGGCTTGTTCCAAAGCTCATCCGGCGTACCCACTTGCGCAATACGCCCGTTGCTCATGACCACCACGCGCTCCGCCACTTCCATCGCCTCCTCCTGATCGTGCGTGACAAACACGCTGGTGATATGGGTGTCGTCATGCAAACGGCGCATCCAACGGCGCAGCTCTTTCCTCACTTTAGCATCAAGCGCACCGAAAGGCTCATCCAGCAGCAGCACTTTTGGCTCCACAGCCAAAGCCCGAGCAAGCGCCACACGCTGCCGTTGCCCGCCGGAAAGCTGGGAGGGATAACGCCGATGCAACCCTTCCAGATG
>CAZXYG010000001.1:3222-7243 GCA_964644885.1 uncultured Rickettsiales bacterium | reverse complement strand
CAAGCTTCAGAAGTTCCAGAACTTTACGGGCAATGTCCGATTCTTTTGGCCGGTCTTTCTTTTTCCGCACGCGCAGGCCGAACGCTACGTTCTCGAATACCGTCATATGCTTGAACAGTGCGTAATGCTGAAATACGAACCCGACATGACGTTCTCGCGCATGCTTGCTGGATGTTTCGTTGCCGTCCAGAAACACCTCACCAGCGTCGGCTATCTCCATTCCGGCGATAATTCTAAGCAGTGTGGTCTTGCCTGAACCGGAAGGCCCGAGCAAGGCAACAAGCTCGCCGGATTGTATCTCCAGCGACACATCATTCAATGCGGAAAAATCACCGAATTTCTTATGGATGTTTTGCAGGTTTATTCCCATAGCTCTAGATACTCTCTCCGGTAAATTTTTTAGGCCCGCCGAATTTCAATTCAATAATAGATTTCAGAATCAACGTCACCAATGCCAGAAAGGTCAAAACCGAAGCCACTGCGAACGCCGCCGTAAAATTATATTCGTTGTACAGAATTTCCACATGCAGCGGAACCGTGTTCGTAAGGCCGCGGATATGGCCGGAGACCACAGACACCGCGCCAAACTCACCCATTGCGCGCGCATTGCAGAGCAGCACGCCATACAGTAACCCCCATTTGATATTGGGCAGCGTCACCCGCCAGAACGTTTGCCAGCCGGAAGCTCCTAGAAGAACCGCCGCTTCTTCCTCTTCCGTTCCCTGCTCCTGCATCAGCGGTATCAATTCACGCGCCACGAAAGGAAAAGTGACGAAAACCGTCGCCAACACGATGCCGGGCACGGCGAAAACAATCTGTATGTCGTGCTTCATCAGCCATCCTCCCATCGCCGAATGCGCGCCGAAGAGTAAAATATAGATGAGGCCGGAGATCACGGGAGACACCGAAAATGGCAAATCAATCAGCGTGGTAATCAGGTGCTTGCCTGGAAATTCGAACTTGGCGATGGCCCAGCTGGCTGCAACGCCGAACAATACGTTGAGCGGCACGGCGATCACCGCCACCAATAGCGTAAGCTTCAGCGCCGTCAGGGCGTCCGGCTCAAGCAAGGCCTCTATGTAGCTACTCCAGCCTTGACGCAAGGCCTCCGTGAAAATGGCGATGACCGGGAGCACAATAAGAAACCCCAGAAAACCCAGCGCGCTCAGGATAAGAAGCACGCGCACCCATATCGGTTCGCTGATGGGAGAGCGGTAAGCCGTCATTTATCCCTCCCGCCTGGCACGGCTCCATTTCTGGAGCCAGTTGATCACAAACAGCATGACAAACGAAGCAGCAAGCATCACCAGCGCAATCGCCGTTGCACCGGTGTAGTCATACTGTTCCAACTTAATAATGATGACAAGCGGCACGATCTCCGACACATAGGGCATATTACCCGCAATGAAAATGACTGAGCCGTATTCCCCCAACGCCCGCGCAAATGCCATGGCGAATCCGGTCAGCAAGGGTGGCATGAGTTGCGGAAGCATCACCTTGCAGAAGGTCTGCCAGCGCGTTGCGCCCAAGCTCACTGAGGCTTCTTCCATTTCCTTGTCGAAATCCTCCAGCACCGGTTCCACCGTGCGCACGACAAACGGCAAGCCGATGAACACCAGCGCTACGCCGATGCCAAGCGGCGTAAACGCAACAGAAATATCAAGTTTCGCCAAGTGCCGGCCGATCCAGCCATTCTGAGCGTAGAGCGCGGCCAGCGCAATACCGGAGACGGCGGTTGGCATGGCGAAGGGAATATCCACCATCGCGTCTACGATCTTTTTGAAGGGAAAACGGTAACGCACCAACACCCATGATACAATCAACCCGAACAGGGCATTGATCAACGCGGCGGCAAACGAAATACCAAAGCTGATCTTATACGCATGGACAAGGCGCGAATCCGTTACGGTACGCCAGAAATCATCGAGAGTCATTTCAGCGGTCTTAAAAAACAGACCGGCAAGCGGAATCAATACGATCAAGCTCAGGTAAAATATGGTAAAGCCAAGCGTGATTCCGAATCCTGGAATCACGCTGTGCTTTCGAGCTATCCTTGGTAGGGTAAGCGTCATCGTTTTTGTTTATTGTTTATCGTTTATAGATTTGATCGAAGACGCCGCCATCGTCAAAGTGTTTTTTCTGCGCGCTCTTCCACCCGCCAAAATCAACAATAGTAAGTAACTCCAGTTTCGGGAATTGCGAGGCATATTTAGCCACCACTTGAGGATCGGTGGGGCGATAGTAATGCTTAGCGATCACTTCTTGTGCTTCCGGCGTGTAAAGAAAATTCAGGTATTCACGCGCAACTTCCAGAGTGCCTTTCTTGTCAGCTACTTTGTCCACCACCGCAACCGGCGGCTCGGCCAGAATGCTGAGCGAAGGCATCACAATCTCGAACTGATCCTTGCCCAACTCGTTGATGGCGAGAAACGCCTCATTTTCCCATGCCAGCAGCACATCGCCTATCTGACGCTGAACGAAAGTGGTTGTAGCGCCACGCGCGCCAGTATCCAGAATCGGCACGTTGGCAAACAGATTTTTAACGAACCCCTGCGCTTTCGCTTCATCGTTACCGTTATGCTTCAGCGCATAACCCCAGGCCGCGAGGTAATTCCACCGCGCGCCGCCGGAAGTTTTTGGATTGGGCGTAATGACCTGCACGCCTTCTTTCACCAGATCGTCCCAGTCCTTGATACCCTTAGGGTTGCCCTTCTTCACCAGAAACACGATGGTGGAAGTATAGGGCGCGCTGTTGTTGGGCAGTTTTTCCTGCCATGTCGCGGGCAATAATTGTCCTTTCTCTGCAACCGCGTCGATATCGTAGGCCAGCGCCAGCGTTACCACGTCGGCCTGAAGGCCATCGATCACCGCGCGCGCCTGCTTACTCGACCCGCCGTGCGATTGTTTGACATCCACATCCTGGCCGGTTTTATCCTTCCAGTGCTTGGCGAAGAGTTGATTGTAATCCTCGTAGAGTTCCCGCGTCGGATCGTAGGATACGTTGAGCAGCTCCACAGGCTCGGAGTGGGCTGTAACGGATAACGTAAGCCCTGCCGCGCCGAGCAGAATTGCAAAGAATGTTCTAAAGTTCATAATGGTTTTCCTCTCATCAAGTCCTGGCTAAAAACGGAACTGAGCGCGGCTGAACAGCGCGTGTTCATCCGGCCTGTCACGGCCAGCCGTGGCCCCGCCCTCAAATCGGGTCAGGTCATAATTGACCGCCAGTTTGAGATTCTCGCTCAAATACCAATTAATTCCTGTGCCGAACGACCGTGCTTCGCTTGCCGCCACGGCGGGATCGGCGAAGACGGGGAACACCGCGTCATCCACGTCGGTCTGGCCGATGCGCGCCACGATTGCCCAGGCACCCCAGCCGCCCTTCTCGAAGTTGAAATCCTCAAAAGGCTTCACGCCACCCTTGAATCCGACATCTTCACCGGTAAGCACATAAGAACCGGCCACCTGCCAGGCTTCATGCTGAAGCTCGCCGTTGGCGGCGGCACGCGAAATTTCCTGGTTGGAAATCGCGTATTCCGCCAGCAACCCCTTATTGCCCGAGTACCAGTAAGCCTGGGGATAGAGCCGCCAGTGCTCACCGTTGGCAAAACTATCGCTGCGGTAGCGGAAGAAATCCTGCTGCCCCGGCGTTTTATACGTGCCGAGAATGGTCTTGGAGGATGAGCCTTCGCGATCACCGATGCTGCCGCCTACGCCCAGGCCAAGCCCTTGCAGCGCCGCCGTATCCGAATTGCGGAACGGGTGCGCGAAGATGCGCGCGGCGAGATCCTTTTTGTCGTCGTCATCGCCATCGGTATTGCCAAGATCCTGGTTACCGTTGAATACGCCGAGCTGATACTCCAGCACGTCGGAAATCAGATTGCCGTGGGCCATGAATCCAAGGTCGCGCGTAGGCACGAGATTGGCGGGATGGCCCTGCTCGATGAAAAAAGCATCGGCAGAGGACTGCCACCGCCCCAGCCCCACCGGAACTTTGAATTTTCCCAGGCGAAACTGTAATGCA
>CAZXYG010000001.1:0-3212 GCA_964644885.1 uncultured Rickettsiales bacterium | reverse complement strand
CGGTGACTTTATAATCGGCGTGCGCCTCACTGACGCGCGTGCTCGAACCAGCAAAATCAGGCGTGAGGCGGAATGAAGCATTGCCGGCCTTGACCTCAAGCGTGGGACGCAAGCGGCGCGCAAGCAGATCATCCCTGCCGCTGTTGCCGTCATCGTTAAGAAACTGGCGGCTGTCAAACTGGGCATAGCCGCGCAGACTGAGGGCATATTTCTTATCCGGCGAGGTAATCGCCAGACCTTTCTTGCCAAATTCCACGCTGGCCGCTTTTTCGGCTGCGGACTGGTTCTTTTCCTGCTCCACTTCCAGCTGCCGCTTGAGCAATGAAAGCTCCTGTTCCAACTTGGCGATGCGATCCTCGACGGAACCTTGCGCCAGTGCCTGGCCGGATACAAACACCACGCCGAGCGCAGTGGCAGTAAGTAAAAACTTTTTCATCGGTAAACTCCTTCGCAGGGTTGTTAAAAGAATTTACCCCCGGTTGTCCGGTAGGCGGTTAGTAAAAATTATCACCGGTCCGAAAACCGGAATTTCTCGCTGCGCTCGATCTGCACCACGCGGGAGTCGTGGATCAATATTTCCACCGCTCCATACCTGATGTTCCGCACCGCGTCGAGAATATGCTTCTGAGCTTCGGTCAATGTTTGAATATCAGCCATATTTTTTTCCTGTTGTTAGCGGAAGCAATCCATAAAGAACGCCTTAACAGAAATCAAGAATATAATTTCATAATTCTATAACTATAGTACAATAAACATTATCTTTTCGTTTTTACCCCACGATGGCATTGCGCGCCAACACGCGCATCACGATTTCTACGGCTCCATATCGTATCTGCTTCGACTCGTTCGCACACTGTTAGTCCTCACTATCCGCCATATTTCTCCTTTTCAATCGCCCATCATGTCCCGGATGGTCCGCTGATCAAGCACACTCGATATAGCCACCCTCACCTCCTTCATCACGCCACGTATGGCGCATGTCGCCACATCCGGGCAATCTTCGCACGGCTGGTAGGCCGTCACGCTTGCACAGCGTATGGGTGCAAGCGGTCCGTCCATGATGCGGATAACGCTACCCACGGCAATGTCATCCGAAGGCCTGGAGAGCGTATAGCCCCCCATAATGCCACGCTTACTGGAGACCAGCCCATGATTTTTTAGATCCGAAAGGATAGTCTCAAGGAATTTATGCGGCACATCCGCTTCTTTGGCGATCGTCCGCGTTTGCATCAGCTTTCGTTCACTGCGCGCCAACACCATTAAAGCCCTAAGTGCATACTTCGCTTTCATCGAAAGCATAACAAATTCCCACTAGTTATATATACATTATATAGTATATTGTCAAATATTTTTCATAATACATAACATGCTGTTATATAGAGAAAAATATCAGTATTAAAAAATATAAACTAAGATTCCTACCGTAAACTACGATGCTTTGACTTCATAAAAACTGCTTATCCCTATCAATCTAGTGGGCATTTGTAAATAAAATTCAGGCAAGCATCGCGAGAGGAGTGGCTACAGAGGATATGCTATTCTTTCCAATCCTCGATAAAATCCTTCATCTTGCGCAGGAAACTATCGGATTTCGGACTGGATTTCTCATTGCTGGCAGCGGCGAATTCCTGCAATAATTCCTTTTGCCGCCGGGTAAGATTCATCGGCGTCTCCACCAATACATGAATATACATATCGCCGCGGCGGCCACCGGTATTCATGATATGCATGCCCTTATCTTTCAAACGAAATTGCTGATCGGTCTGCGTACCTTCCGGGATAGTGACTTTGGCGCGCGCGCCGTCGATGGTGGGTACTTCGATACTGCCGCTCAGCGCCGCCGTAACCATGGCGATCGGTACCTTGCAGTGAATGTCCGCGCCTTCGCGATGGAACAGCAGGTGTTGCTTCACCGAAACGAAAATATAGAGATCGCCGGACGGCCCTTTGCGAATGCCTGCCTCACCTTCGCCGGAAAGCCGGATGCGCGTACCCTCTTCCACTCCCTGGGGGATAGTGACAGCAAGCTTCTTCTGCTTATGCGTTCTTCCCTGCCCGCCGCATTTGGCGCAAGGATTGGTAATCACCACGCCGGAGCCATTGCAGGTGCCGCAAGTTGTTTCCACGGTGAAGAATCCCTGCTGCATGCGTACACGGCCTGCGCCGTTGCAGGTATGGCAAGTGCTGGTTTGCGAACCATCGGCACTGCCGCCGCCGTTGCAGACATCACAGGCGGTGTGGGCGGAATACTGGATGGTCTTCTGCAGACCCTTATGCGCCTCTTCCAACGAAAGCTCCATATTATACCGCAGATCCGCACCGCGTGTGCTGCTTGACCGCTGCCCGCGCCTGCCACCGCCGAAGAAGTCCTCGAAAATATCAGCAAAGCTGGAAGCGTTGAAATCGAACCCGCCCATGCCGCCAGAGTGTCCGCCGCCGCCCGCGCCGCCCTCGAACGCCGCCTTGCCGAAACGGTCGTAGGCGGCGCGCTTGTCGTCGTCTTTCAGGATGTAATAGGCTTCGCTAATGGCCTTGAACTTCTTTTCAGCTTCCTTATCCCCGGGGTTTTTATCCGGATGATATTTCATGGCTAGCTTACGGTAAGCCTTCTTGATCTCACCCTTATCCGCCCCGCGCTTGAGGCCCAATGTGCTGTAGTAATCGTCGCTCACCTATATTCGCTCATGCTTTAACGCCTCATGCCCGGGTAGATATAGTGCTCCAGTTTTAAAGTACAAGAAGGAAATGGCTTACAGCGTCCCCAGCCGCCGCTGACCGCCTTCAGTTATCTCTTCGGAAACGGCGATGAGGCGATGCACCTTCTGCGGGATCGACTTCCCCTTGAGCGTAATGAAGCCGTAATGCACGCGCGGTAGGAAATGTGAAAGCGAGGTGCCAACGATCGCGTCATCTTTCTCGAGCACAATGTCGGCGGAAATGCTGATAACTAACCCCGCCTCAATATATTTCCGCGTCACCTCCCAGCCCACGAAATTCACGCGAAATTTTTTGTCTATCTGCTCCTGCCGGAAGATATCGTAGAGATTCGGTATCACATGCAGCCCCGGCGCCGGAAGGGTGAATTCATACCGGCTGATTTCCTCTACCGTGATGCCCTTTTTTCCCGACAGCGGATGCGTGGGAAGCGTCAGCAGAACGGGATCGTAATAAAACATGGGCTGATAGCGGAACATCTCGCCGAGCGGCAGGTG